>JBGTCB010001026.1:0-3537 GCA_041748995.1 Saprospiraceae bacterium
CCTGTGCGCGGACGAGTGAGTCTTCTCCGCGCCCCGCGTTGATGATCTTCATGAAAAGCGAGCCCGATCCCACGATGACCGGTGAAAGCTGAGCGTCCTGTTCCGTGATCGTGATCTCCGGAACTCCTGATGAGCAGCCTGTCCCGAACTGGTTGCTAAACCTGCCACACCTCCTTCCAGAGCCGCCACCCGCTTCTCGAAAACATCGGTGGTCGGATTCATGATTCTGGTGTAGATGTTACCAAATTCCTTTAATGCAAAAAGATTGGCTCCATGCTCCGAATCTTTAAAGGTATAAGAGGTGGTTTGATAGATGGGCACGGCTCGTGCACGGGTGGTTTCGTCCACTTCCTCCTGACCAGCATGTAACTGCAGTGTTTCAAATCTTAATTTTGACATGGTTTTACATTTGATTTTAGAAAAGAATTTGAAAATAGGTAATTTCTCTGAACAACTTGCTGATATTAGCGACATGATCGAGTTTTGAAAAATCCCGTAAACAGGAATATCTTCAGAATTTTCTCAAACTCTTATGGTACTTTCAGCGTCTTTCCATCTGAAATCGTTCTTGGATTGATAAATCGTCAAATAACTCTCAGTTTTGATTAGAATTTTTACCCTCATAAGTCTTTGTTTCTCCATCATCAGCCTGAGTGCTCAGTCTTTAGAGACCTTGCCAGTCACTTACCAATTGGAGGAAGGTAATATGCGGGATCAGCTTGATGACCTCTCCAAAAATCTCGGGATTAAGATCGTTGTCATGGATACAACGGTCGTACTGGACCGATCCAGACAATATCAAAACCTGGTCTTACCGCAAGTACTTTCCGATCTTTTGCGTGGAACACGATTATCTTATCTGTTTTATCGCGATTATCTCGTAGTTATTGCTGACAGGGATTTGTTGCATGAAGCACGTTCGGTTACTTTTTATCAGGCTTTACAGGAAAGTGTCGATGCATCTACCAATTCCGATGATCAAACCGAAATGGTCATTGGAAGTCTCGACAATGTGATTGCATCAGGGAACACTACGGTTTCAGGAGTCATTACCGATTCTGAAAATGGGGAAGAGATTATTGGTGCTACATTATTGATCCGTGAAACCGGTCAGGGAACCGATACCGACGAAAGCGGAGCTTTTAGCCTGTCTCTCAAGCCAGGGTCATATAACCTTCAGTTGCAGTACATTGGGTATCGCGAACGTCAAATTCCCATACGGGTGATCAGTTCTGGTGTGCTTGATCTGGAGTTAAGTAAGAGTAGCATCCTGCTTGACGAGGTAGTTGTCGAAGCAAAAAAGCGCGACGAGAACATTCAATCGTCTCAGGTGGGAGTATCACGGATCACCATTCGTGAGATTGAAAGATTGCCCAGTTTCCTGGGAGAAGTTGATATAATTAAGGGAATTCTGCAGCAACCGGGTGTGAGTACGATTGGTGAAGGAAGTAGTGGATTTAACGTACGGGGAGGTACCGTTGATCAAAATCTGATTCTCATGGATGAAGGCATGATTTTTAATGCCAGCCATGCTTTGGGGTTTTTCAGCTCATTCAATTCGGATATATTAAGTGATGCCGTGCTTCATAAAGGAAATATTCCGGGAAAATATGGCGGAAGGCTTGCCTCTGTACTGGATGTGAATTTACGCGAAGGCAATTTTGAAAAATTACGATTTAAAGGTGGTCTGGGTGTGGTATCGAGTCGCTTGACCCTGGAAGGACCGATCAAAGAAAACAAGACTTCTTTTTTGATTGCCGGACGAAGTACCTATTCAAACTGGATTTTAAAGAATATCAAAGTGCCGGAAGTAAGTACGAGTTCTGCATTTTTTTATGATGCCAATGCCAAACTAACACATCGGATCAATGAGCGTAATTTTGTCTCGCTAAGTGCTTATGCCACTGCTGATGAATTTATTTATGCGGAACAATTTGGATTTGATTATCAGACTCTAATGGGCCAGTTAAATTATACCAGTGCCTTTGGAGACCATATATTATCCACATTTAGTGCTATCTCTAGCGACTATGTCAGTAACCAGTATGATCTGGAGGGTACCAATGAGTCAAAATTAAATATTGGTACCAGGTATTTTAAATTAAAAGAAAATGTCAATTACAATCGGGATCGACTCAATATTGATGCCGGTATATCGATGATCCAATACAAGGTGAATACCGGGCAATTGGATCCTATGGGGGAGATTTCTATTGTGATACCCCGGTTTGTGGCTGAAGAAACAGGCAGGGAGAGTGCAATATATACCGATGCTGCTGTAACGATAAATCCCAGATGGACAGTGACTGCCGGCTTGCGATTCACACTTTATCAATTCCTGGGTCCACGGGAAATGTTTACTTATGAAGATCCTGAGAATCCTGCATCAGAGGGGATTACGGGAACTCAATTATTTCAGGATAAAGTGATTCATGATGAGACTCTTTTACAGCCAAGAATATCGGCCAGATTCTTAATAGATGCCACCAGTTCTTTGAAAGGGGGCTATGCCCGGACCAGCCAATATATCAATCAGATCAGTAATAATGATACTCCTACACCAACCAATCTCTGGCAACTGACCAATCAATATATTCCTTCGCAACTTTCCCACAATTTTTCTTTGGGATATTTCCGGAATTTCAGAGAAAATATCTGGAATACCAGCTTTGAAGTCTATTACCGGTCAATTGACCGGTTGATTGACTACCGGGATTTTGCTGACCTGATCGCCAACAATCACCTAGAAACTGAAATTTTAGGAGGAGTGGGTAAAGCCTATGGTATCGAATTGGGTTTAAAAAAACAAGTGGGTACCTTGCACGGTTGGCTTAATTATACCTATTCAAGATCCTTGAGAAAGATTGAAGGAATCAGCAGGGACCAATGGTACCCTTCAAATTTTGACAAACCCCATGACCTGTCTTTGGTAACCAATTTCCAGATTAATAAACGAAATACTATTTCAGTGAATTTTTCCTATTCAACCGGAAGAGCAATTACGATACCCATTGACCGGCATGGTGTGGAAGACCAATTTGTCGTCTTAAATTATTCAGACAGAAATGCTTTCAGAGCACCTGATTACCATCGTCTTGATTTTGCGTATACCCTCGGTCAGGGATTCAGGAAAAGCCGGAAATTTAAAACCAGCTGGACATTCTCTGTCTATAATGTGTATGCACGCAGGAACGCCTTTTCAGTTTTTGTCGTACAGGAATCTTTTGCAGATCCTAAAATAAAAAGACTTGCAGTCTTAGGAAGTGCCTTTCCATCACTGACTTTTAATTTTGAGTTATTATGACATCTGGTCATTGAGTTGTTAGTAGACCCGGTATTATCGAATGAAGAAATTAGTTATGAAATTATTTAGTATTATATATTGAATTTAAAAAGATGAATATTGACTTACTTTAAAAGAAAGAAAGTGTCTTGCACCAACGGAGGTCATTTTTTTAGAAGCATAGGAATTTTTAGTTTTCTTATGCTGACAGGAATTTCCATGGGTTGCCTTGATGACATTGAGGTGGACCTTCC
>JBGTCB010001027.1:0-2847 GCA_041748995.1 Saprospiraceae bacterium
CTGCTATTGGGGTAAATGCACTTTCTGCGATATAACTCTAGACTATATTGCCCGATATGAACCGGTCAATGCTTCATTGCTGTGTGACCGGATAGAGACCCTGGTTGACCAAACAGACGAACGAGGTTTCCACTTTGTTGATGAAGCTGCACCTCCGGCCATGATGCGTGATCTGGCCGTTGAATTGATTCGAAGAAACCTTTGCATCACATGGTGGGCCAATATCCGGTTTGAAAACACCTTTGATGATGATCTCTGCCGGCTACTTGCTGCTTCTGGTTGTGTGGCTGTTTCCGGAGGTTTGGAGGTGGCTTCCGACCGGCTCTTAAAGCTCATTCAGAAGGGAGTGACGGTCGATCAGGTGACGAGGGTAGCCCATTCTTTTACCCAGTCAGGCATTATGGTCCATGCTTATCTCATGTATGGTTTCCCAACTCAAACCGAACAGGAGACCATGGATTCTTTGGAGGTGGTGCGTCAGTTGTTCGAGCATGATGTCATTCAAAGCGGTTTTTGGCATTTGTTTTCGATGACCGCTCACAGCCCGGTCGGAAGGAATCCGGCAATATTCAATGTTGAAAAATCAGGTCCCTTATTTGAAGGTTTCGCAGAAAACGACTATCTGCATAATGATGCCACCGGTGCTGATCATGAGAAATTTGGGCAGGGTCTCAAGACCAGCCTGTTTAATTATCTGAACGGAATAGGGTTTGATAAATCGTTAGATTTCTGGTTTCCTTACACAGTACCAAAAACGACGATTCCAAAAAACTTAATTCGCAATATCATCTCTCAGAAAAGGTATAAATCACCCAGTAGTAAATCCCGGATTTACTGGATAGGAGGGGAGCCCTGTTCATCTGAAGAAAATGGTAACGAAATAATCTTGACTTTCATTAATCGGGAGAATGAATTTCAACTGAGAATGTCAAGAGAAATATATCTCTGGTTTATCCATATTTTTCCAGAGCTGGAGATTAGTAGTGAACAACCATTTACTTTTGATAAGCTAAAGAGAACCTACGAAGGTTCCCTTTCCCGACCTATCGAAAATTTATTAAAAAGTAATACCTGGAAAATTCTCCGGAAGGAGGGATTACTGGTTATTTGATGAATGATGAATATTGAGCTGTGAGTCGATAGCAACTATTGGAAATTGTAACTGCCTAAGGATCAAAAAAGTCACAAAACGACTGATTATCAACTCGGCTAAAACTCCACATAGCGAAAATAAGGACGAGTTAACTATTTCACAGCCTCCAAAAAAAAAGGACTTTATCAGTTTTCATCTTCGGAGAGATGCTCTTAATTATCTACCTTAATTTATTCTGGTATTTCGTGATAATTTGATGAATTTCAAGGTAATCATTATAGAGGTCTGCGTCTTCCCGGGCACTTACATTACAAAGCACAATCCGCCCTATTTTTTGATCTTTATCAAATAGCAGTTCAGCCTGCACACCGGGATCACTACCCATCTGGCCCAGGTTGCGGTTATTTCCATCCAACCCCCAAAATGCCTGATCCGAATCTCCATCACCCGGTAAGAGCACCTGACTATACCGCTCATTGAGAAATTCACTTTTCCCCAGGGAAACATTGATAATCTCCCTTAAAAATTTACCCAGATCTGCCGTATTGGAAAGTAGACCTCCATCGGGATAGGTTATTAACTTATAGGGTGAAACGACACCCCCATTGGGAAAATACAATGTTGCATATTTCTTTATATCTATGTCCTCGATGGCCCAACCGGTAGAATGCATATCAAGGGGTTCGAATATTTTTTGCCTGGTATAAATGCCAAATGGGTAAAATGTAGAATTTTCGATAACGAGAGCAGCAATCGAAGCATTTAGATGGCTATATGTCGGGTACGAACCAGGTTTTGCATTCAGAAAATTTCTTGACTTATACCATTGTCCATTTTTACTATGTGTTCGCTCAATAAATTCAGCAAGACTTATTTTTTCATGCTCATGAATAAACCCTGAGAACTCTGATGAACTCTCATCGTCCAGATCTGGAAATAGTGGTAAATAGGTCTTTGGATAATGTCGGGTATCCTGGATAGTTGAAGAGTGGGTGCATAAATGTCTGACCAGAATCGGGATATTGGGATAGTATGGGTTTTTTATCTCAAATGGAAGATAATTGCTAATATCTGAATCCATCGTGAGCGCAGCATCTTCAATAGCTTTGATAATGGCTACTCCGACAACAGTATTTGAAATTGAGCCTAAATTAATAATTGTTTCGGGTGTAAAAGGGGTTTCGGTCTCCCGGTTGGCATACCCAAATCCATGTTCATAAATGACCTGATCTGCGGAGACTATTGATACGGCAAAACCTGGAAGGCCTGACTGTTTCCAGTGCTTATTCAGTTCAATGGTTAGTGAGTCAGAAAAATTCTGACCCCCAGCTACCGAAGTAAATAGCAAGTAGATATAAAGTGCAATACCGTATCTGATCTTAGTCATTGTCCACAAGAACGGCCCGGATGCTCAATCTCTATTACCTCTAAACCGGATAATAAAAGCCAGGCTACCATCATTGCCGGACAAATCCCGTACCAAATAGTCAGATACTTACATATTTCATACGAAAGGTAAATCACAGACATATCCTTCGGGATGCGTAGGTCCGGTAAGTAAAATCAAATCCTTTCAGAGAAAAAAAGAAGTGATCTGATGACTAATTGAACCTGGATAAAGACCATCTATTCTTATTATTCAATTAAGTCGACTAGCTGACAGAAAATCAGCGTTACCTGCCAAAAGGTTGGTAAAGCAGTGACGACCAAAATTACCCCATGACCGCAGCTACCAGGGCTTTACGCTGGCGATT
>JBGTCB010001028.1:0-3292 GCA_041748995.1 Saprospiraceae bacterium
TACCTGGAATAGGGAATATCGACCTCCCCAACCTCCAGAAGCCGGGCTTTGTTCCCAGCCCAGCCCATTATTGATTAACCCAAGAAAAGATGGCGTATCCCCCTCCATAATATACGCCAGAGGAGGATAAAGATTTCCCAAAGGACCATGACTGATCACGTGTTTTGCAAGCCAGGGGTTATCCACCAGATCAAATTCAAAGTAAGGACCATTTTGATAGTGCCGGTCACCACCTATTCCTGTCCAGGTTGCCTCGTAATATTCCTGCCAGCCGCTCGGTGCACTGGGTGAGACTATGTAAAACAGCCTGGGAAACTCTTTTCGGATCCAATGTCCGGCATCATCCTGGTCGGAAATAGTGTAAACTTTTATTTTACTGATAAATCGCTCGAGTTCTTCAGTATTTCGTTCCTTTCTTACATCCCAAAGTGTCTGGGCTAGCGTATTCGCCCCTCCCCAAATCGAGACCCATAAGAAACGATTATCCGATTGATCCACAGCTTTTTCTAACATCCTTGATCCGGGTGTTGACTTGTCATCTCCAACGGATTCCATGCCATAACCTGGCTGGCCTGTGGCCACAACTTTTAATAAATCTTCTTTGTCCGGATAACCTGCCATGTGACGTTGCAGATTTTTCCAAACCAATGCATAGGCATAGATTTGCCTCCGTATTAAATCTTCCCGGGGATTACTTCTTAACCACGTTGAAGTCGTAGCGACCAGGCCTTCAACATCATATTCATTGGCATAGACCAAAAACCGTACAAGTGATTCTTCATCATCCGGCTCGTTGGAAATATCTGTCAATACAAAAACCCTTGCCTTGTCTTCCGATTGACCGAAAATCATCAGTGCCTGACCCAGGGAAAGACAAACCAATAAAAGCAATCGCTCCATAAAATCATGAATTACCTGGTAACAATGGAATCTAAGAATAGAAAAGTTTTCCTGTTTTTTAATCATTTATTCAGAAATTTCAGAGGCTGCCGGGCCTTTGAGGGCAAAATCAATAGTGCGGATTGGGAATGGAATGGTAATATTATGATTATCAAATGCACGTTTAATTTTACGGAGAGCTTCACTCTTGTAGTGAAGGTAGGCTGTCTGGTTGACTTGATTGGACCAGAACCTGATCTTAAAATTGATCGAACTCTCCCCAAATTCTGTATAGAAAAATTCTATCTTTTCTGATTCAAGAAGTTCCATATCTATCAAAGCCCCACGAACAACTTCTTCGACATAATCCAGATTTTCCGTGTAAGAGATGCCACAATCCAGTTCGATTCTCCTTTTTCCCAGGTAAGAGTAATTGATAATCGGATTTTGTATGACCGACCTATTGGGTATGGTCACCACCTGTCCAGCGGGTGTATGCAGAACGGTTGATCGTAAATTGATTTCCGTAACTATTCCAAAGTGATCAATGCTTTCAATAACATCGCCAATGTGTAATCTTTTTTTGACCAAAAGCATGATTCCACTAAAAGCATTCGTGAGAGGTTCCTGTAGGGCAAGACCAATAGCAAGACCCAAAACGCCGGCTGTAGCTAACAGAGAAGTCAGTAGTTTATCCAGTTGTAAAATACCCAGTACGATGAATAACAAGCCAATACTGAGAAAAAATGCCACCACCTTACTCATGACAATCGCCATCGAGTAGTTTGAAAGGTACTTTCCTAAGACCTTTTCTAATCTTCTTTGTATGATGTGCACCAAAAAAAACCCGATGAAGACAACCAGGAGACTAATGGCTAAATTGGGCGTTAGTAAGATGATGTATTCCAGGATTGACTGGAATTTTTCCTGAAGTTTATTGAAGGCTTCTTCCATGTATTATTTCGTGTTTACATTTACCTACAACAAAGATAGTGAGACTAATCGACGAAGGGTAATATTCATTCTACAAAGACAAACAGACAGGACGGTTAAATTTTTATAAATTAAACGGCGAGATATAATTTTCAATGAAAAAAATTAATGTATGAATACATTTATCAATGATGTGCTGGATCATATGCGAAATTATTATGAACAAATGGTACAACTATTTCCAAAACTCGTTTTCTTCATTCTGGCACTGGCTTTCTTCTGGCTTCTTTCCTACTTTATCAGAGGAAGGTTGAAACCGATTTTAAACAGAAGAATAGACGATCCTCTGGTGGCAATATTTATTATACGGATGATGAAAGTGATCTTATTCCTTGTTGCAATGCTGGTTGGGTTGCAGATTCTTGGTTTGGGAGGTGCTGCAGCCGGCCTGCTGGGGACTGCCGGTGTAGGAGCATTCATTATCGGTTTCGCTTTTAAAGATATATTTGAACATTTTCTGGCAGGTATTATATTAGCTTTTGACCGGCCATTCCGCATTGGGGACATTGTCGAATTGGATGGTAATAAAGGTGTTGTCGTCCAGTTGACGATGCGGAATACCCATATTAAAACTTTTGATGGTCAGGATGTTTATATTCCGAATGGTAATATCATAAAGAACGCCTTGAAGAACTTCACCATTGACGGTTTTATGCGACACGAATTTAAGTTAGGCCTGGATTATGGATCGAATATAGAGCAGGCGATTGAAATCATTTTACATGAATTAAATAAAATACCAGAAATCCTTAAGGGGGATAAATCAGCCGCTGTAGTAGTTTCAGAGTTGAGACCAGGTTCGATGGATCTGATGATTTTTTATTGGCTGGATACTTTTGATAAAAACATCAATGCCGGATTGGTTAAGGTACAGGCAGTGGATCATGTTTTGAGGGCATTGGATGAAGCTGGATTTTATATACCTGGTGATGTTATTGAAATCAGAAAAAAACCTGGGGAGTCTTTAAAGGATTTTGTCATCTGATTTTGATGACCAACCTATGTTTAAATGTGTATCTTAGATAGTTTCAGCAAATTCTAATTGTTTATGAAACCTTGTGCAATTGTGACCGGATCTGCAACCGGAGTGGGTGCTGCTACCGTTTTAATGTTGTCAAAGGCCGGATGGAATGTCTTGATTAATTATTCTAAAAGCAAAACAGAAGCGGAGGAGACAGCTCAGCTATGCAGGGAATCCGGAGCAGATGTACTCTTATTGCAAGGTGATG
The DNA here is from genome assembly GCA_041748995.1 of Saprospiraceae bacterium. Lineage (GTDB taxonomy): Bacteria > Bacteroidota > Bacteroidia > Chitinophagales > Saprospiraceae > JABDMH01. Next base: position 3,102 of record JBGTCB010001028.1, read on the forward strand.
TTTCGGATGATCTGGTTTGTCGCCATTTGGTCGAAGCTGCCATCAGTCGTTGGAACCGGTTGGATGCCCTGGTTAATAATGCGGGTACCACCCGGTTTTGTCCTTTGTCAGATCTGGAAGGATTAACTACCGATGATTTTCTTTACCTGTATCAGGTCAATGTACTGAGTGCTTTTCAAATGACCAGGGCT
>JBGTCB010001029.1:0-13100 GCA_041748995.1 Saprospiraceae bacterium
GTTAACCCGGGAGAAGCAGGAGGCAGAGAGAATCATTATAGCGGCAAATGCCAAGGCAGAAGCGAACCGTGTTTTGAGCTCAAGCCTTACGGATCGTATCTTGCAGGATAAAGGAATCGATGCGACAGTTGAACTTGCCCTTTCACCAAACTCTAAAGTGGTGATTATAGGTAGTGGAGACAAGGGTTTGCCATTGATTTTAGGTCCTGACAATTAAGGTAATTTCACTTTGGGTGGATAAAATTCTATTGTGGATTTGATGAAAATTTTTATCTTTGCATCCCATTAAGAAATTGTGCTATGAAAAAGGATATTCACCCTGGTAATTATCGAATGGTTGTATTCAAGGATGTTTCCTGTGATGAGTCATTTTTGACAAGAAGTTGCGCTCCTTCCCGTGAAAAGGTTACCTGGGAGGACGGTAAAGAGTACCCGCTGGTGAAAGTAGAAATTTCCAGCAAGTCGCATCCCTTCTTTACCGGTAAGATGAAATTTGTCGACACAGCAGGACGAATTGATAAATTCAACAAAAAATTTGCTAAGTCAAGATTTATAAAAGCAGAATCGGAGCCCGAATCCTGAGGAGGCTAGAACTCAATAAATTATATATCACTTTTTAATAGAAAGCCTCGTGTTCAACATGAGGCTTTTCTGTAACAATGCACATCATCCTTTTTGATACTGACCTTCGTGACTCGCTAATGCCCTTCACGTATACACGACCGATTTGTGAAATCAGGTTAGGTATTCTGACTATCCGTGAGAAATGGGAGCGTTTACTACAGGCAAAAACAGTCAGTTATATTACACCTGAGTATCTCGAACCGACCTATCCGATCCAAATTAACGATGACAATCTTTTGATTAATGGAGCAGCCATCCCGAACAATGAATTTAAGGATACCCTTTTGAATCTCCAGTCGGGAGAAGCACTGATGTTGCAAGGGGAACTGGTTGCAACAAGATTGTCAAGAAGTAGTTTTGAGAAACTCCTGATCAAGCAGGATCTGGATGATCTCGTAGGTTACGAAGTCGATCCGGGTACTCTTACTCTCCTGGATTCTTTGCCTGCCATTACAGAGATCAGTAAAAATCAGATTCAGTCCGATCTCCGGCTTATTTCCGGTGCAGAGTCTTTTGCTCCGGAAGGGACTGATTTTACCGGAAATCATCAGGTCTTTATTCACCCTCAAGCCAGGATTGAACGTGCCTTTATCAATGCAGAAGATGGTCCGGTATTCATCGGCCAGGATGCTCACGTTATGGACGGCGCCAGACTTCGCGGGCCTTTGACAATCGGCAATGGTACTATCATTAAGAGTCACGCATTTTTATCAAAAGGAGTCTGCATTGGCCCTTACTGTGAGGTGGGAGGAGAAGTAAAACAGAGCGTGTTCATGGGATACTCAAATAAGTCGCATGAAGGATACATTGGTGATTCCGTGATTGGCGAATGGTGCAATCTGGGAGCGCTTACCTCGAATTCTAATTTGCGAAATACCTTTACACCCATTAATGTATGGGATTATAGAAAAAATGCCTTTGTCTCCAGTGGCCAAAGGAAGTGCGGGTTTTTCATGGGTGATTATAGTCGAACCTCCATCATGACTCAGATTAATTCCGGTACGGTGATCGGAGTCTCCAGTCATGTTTTTGGTCAGGGAACTGCCTCATCCTTTATTCCATCCTTTACCTGGGGTGGTGTGCAGGAGAATGCCGAGTATGATCTAGAAAAAGCTCTTGATGCAGTGACGGTATTTCGATCCTTCAAAGATTTCGTTACCGGAGAAGATATCCGGGATATCTTGATTTCGATTTACAACCAATCAAGCTCTCACCGTACTCCTCTTACTTTATGATTAACTATAAGGTATCCTGGTGGCAGCGACTCTTCAGCTACATTACGGAGATTCATATTCAGACTGTTGTAGGTGAATATAATCCGATCCTGCAGGTGAGTCTGGTGCAAAACAGGCTTCAGTTATCTACCGAAAACGCGATATATTCCTTTGACGATCTGTATCTTAATTTCAGACGTGCCTTTAAAAAAATTACACTACCCCCAGACGGTTCAAGTCATTTGTTGCTCGGACTGGGACTTGGGAGTGTACCCTACATATTGGAAAAACATTTTGATAAGAAGTATCATACAACAGCAGTAGAATTGGATGAAGCAGTGATTGGTCTGGCTTCAGGTTTTACATTTCCTCGTCTTGAGTCGAAAATTGAGGTCGTGCACGCCGATGCAGAGATCTTTGTTCAGTCTACGGAGACAACCTATGATCTAATCACGGTTGATCTTTTCCTTGATGATGTCATACCACCCTATTTTGAGAATTTGGAAGGACTTAAACGGCTCCGGTTACTACTAAATCCAGGAGGACAGGTTCTAATTAATCGTTTGTATCGAAATGGCTCTGATCGAATAAAAACAGGCAAATTTTACAGGAATATCTTTCAGAAAGTCTTTAAGAATGAAACGTACCTGGATGTTCAGGGAAATTGGATTCTGGTGGGGTACAAATAAAAAAAAACCACAGTATCCCTTTGTATACTGCGGCTTTTACGAACACACTCAAAACTATTTTTCAAATGCAATATAGGGCATTTTTATTGTATCGTGCAAGTCTTTATTTGATTTTTTATGATTTTAACTAAAACTTTTCTTAATGCGTGCATTGGAAAGGTTTGTGGATCCTCTCAGATAGACATTTTATTGAATTTCCATCGAACAAAAGCTTCCATAGCTTCATAGTTTGCCAGTCCCAGTTGGTGATAGGCAACCGCCGTTTCCTTGTTTCGATCTTCAGCTCTTTCCCAAAACTCTCGTTCATCATTACCCGGAAATGGTGGACGGTCTTTTTGCGACTGATGCATGAAAATGGCCTTCCTCTTGTTGGCTAACTCCGTCGGACTCAGTGGAACCGCCATCTCAATCTGATCTATTCTCCATTCATGCCAGGCACCACGATATAGCCACAACCAGCAGTCTTTGACCCATGCCTGACTCTTTAACTTTTCAATGCCGGCCAGGATCGCATCAAGACATACCTTGTGAGTGCCGTGGGGGTCTGCAAGATCCCCGGCAGCATAAACCTGGTGCGGTTTGATTTTTTCCAGTAGTTCAGCAATAATCTCGATATCAGCCTTTCCCAAAACTCCTTTCGACGAGGTTCCGGTTTCATAAAAAGGCAGGTCCAGAAAATGAATGTTTTCTTCTTTGAGTCCACAGACCCTGGCTCCTGACCTTGCTTCACCCCGGCGGATCAATCCTTTGATTTTTCGTGTTTCTATGAGATCTTTTTCACCTGCTTGTTTTTTACGCAGATGTTTGGTTAATTTTTGATAAAGCGCATCGACCTTGTCCCCATCGACATCCAGGGTAGGTTGAAACTCTTTGATAAATTCTACAAAACGTAGTGCATCATGGTCATGTACAGCAATATTTCCGGATGTCTGATAAGCCACATGCACCTCGTGACCTTGCTCCACTAACCGGATAAAAGTGCCCCCCATGCTAATGACGTCGTCGTCAGGATGTGGACTGAAAAGGATAACTCTCTTTTTTGCCGGCAAGGCTCGCTCGGGTCGTTGGGAGTCGTCTGCATTTGGTTTACCACCTGGCCATCCTGTTATCGTGTGTTGTAATCGATTGAATATTTTTATGTTGATGTTATATGCGCTGTCATGTTCTACTATAAGATCACTCAAACCGTGTTCATTGTAATCTTCATCGGTGAGTTTCAAAATCGGTTTGCCGGTAGTCTGTGCTAACCAGATTGTTGCCCTGCAGATCAAATCATCGCTCCAGTTACACAATCCTACTTGCCACGGAGTGCGTATTTTGGTCAGCCCTTCTGACGCAGGTTGGTCAAGAATAAATCGGATATAACTGTGTTTTTGGAGGTAGGAAGCCGGACATGATGGGGAGATTGGATCCTCTACTGCTCGCCGAACCACGTCAGCCTTATGCATACCAAAAGCCAATAAGTAAATTGCCTTGGCTTTAAAAATGCTGGCTATACCCATAGTGATAGCCCGGTATGGTACTTTGTCGAATTCAAAAAAGTCCTTGATGGCATCACGACGGGTGATATTGTCAAGTTTCACTAGTCGGGTCAGAGATCCTTCCCATGAGCCGGGTTCGTTGAATCCTATATGGCCGGTTCGACCTATACCCAGTACCTGGATGTCGATTCCTCCAGCCGCCTCAATCCGTTCTTCGTATTCGGAGCAGTAGGCCTCCAGATGATCCATCGCAATGGTGCCATCCGGGATATTGATATTCTTAGGATCGATATCAATATGGCTAAACAGTTGGTCATACATAAACCTTACATAACTCCGGGCGTCATCAGGTTGCATTGGGTAGTATTCATCCAGGTTAAATGTTACTACATTGGAAAAGCTCAGGCCTTCTTCTTTGTGGATACGTACTAACTCACGGTATAAATCGATTGGTGTCGATCCGGTAGCAAGACCTAACACAATTTGCTCACCGTCCTGTTGCTTCTGCCTTACAGCCAGAGCAATTGACCGCGCTACATGTTTTGATGCTTCTTTTGAGTTTGCCCAGATTCTGACCGGTATTTTCTCAATAGACCGCAATTGGTATTTTAATGCCTCCATTACTCATTGGTTTTTTTGACAGAGCAGCAAAAATACAGCAATTTATGACTTGTCAGAGTCTTCTGTGTGCGCAAACAGTTTGGGCGAGGAAAAACAACCACAAACCCCTTTCTGCTTGCTTAACTGCCGATGGCAAATTGATCACCTGCCTTGATTGCACGGTTATTCTGCAAATGAATCTCTACCATCTTCTCACTGGAGACACTATTATTGAATTCATCTTTTAGAGTGGTAAGCACTGTACGGGTTCTTGCCTCAATGACTTCACCACTGGAAGGATAGACATATTTTCCATCCAGGCTGATGGTAATCCATCCCGGCATATCCTGGACAGGTATGGTGGTCAATTGCTGATAGGGAGGCCGGCCACTGAATACGTGGACACGCAGGTTGTGACCGTCACTAATCCATAACTCATTTTCATCGGGAGTTAAACCAATACCGTGGCTTGGATTACCATGCCTTCTCACCGGACCTTTATCCCATCCCTCCACTCTGATACTGGCTATTTTCTTGCCTGTTTTCAAATCACCGACTTCAAACCCTAGGAGGTCATTGACATTGATAAAGGCCAGACTTTCATCCTTGTTGATAGTAAATGGACGGATACCGCCACTGAAAGGTCCAACTTTGGCTGATAAAGTGTGCGAATTAACATCCGCTATATGGAGAAAGGGCGTACCGATATCACCAAGGTAAACCCACTTACCTGATGGCCCGAATATGGTGTTATGAGCCCGGGTGAAAACCTGAATTTTTGTGATGATTTCTCCGGATTCACAATCTACCACATTCCAGAAATCTTTCTCCAATGAGGGGAGATACATTGTGCGACCGTCTGGTGAAATTGACATACGATCACAACCACCCTCATAAGATTTTTCCCAAATGATTTCTTCTGTAGTGAGATCAATGCGTTGCAGACTTTCCAGGGTGCTGATGTAGATGCTGTTTAATGGAATGCTCACGTCGATTCCCTTAACATTGGACGGGGAGCCATCCGGATGAAAACCCCTGGTTGGTATTCTCTTAACAAATGAGTGGTTGTTTTGTATGTCAAACACTAATAGTCCGTGGCCACCATATCCAAGATAATCCCGGATACCGGGTACAGCAACATACAGATATTGGTGGATATCATCCTCCGTTTTTTCTAAACGCTCCAACGTATTCTCAGTGAGAATTACACCTGAGATACAAAGGCATGCAGTGAATAAGGTCAGTATAGAATGAATAATAGATTTTTTCATGTGAACAGCATTTGGCGAAATAAAGTACAAATATTTTCTATCTTATTTTGGCTTGTAATGCGGTCATTGAAATATTACCTTTGCTTGCCACAACGCACCTGATATGTTTACGATCAATATTTATCTGAAATTTGCCCTGATCGCCCTCACCTTAATCGGGGGGGTAGTCCTGACCAGTGCATTTGGTTTTTGGTATGCCTTTCCTTTTCTCCTGATTGGTATTGGTTTATTGATCAGCTACATCCTGCTTGGTACCGTCCAGTCCGCTGCGATCCTAATGCAAAAGATGGATTTTGAAGGAACGGATCGAAGATTGAATCTGACCTTTAAACCTGGATGGCTTTATTCAGCCAACCGTGCCTACTATTATATGATTAAGGGTGGTTTGGCGATGCAGACAAAAAAATATCCGGAGGCCGAAATAATGCTGGAAAAAGCTCAAAAAACCGGATTACCCTCCGACAATGAACGGGCTATGGTCTTGTTGCAATTGGCAAATCTTGCAGTCATAAAAAATAATTTTACGGGAGCTCAAAGCCTGATGCGACAGGCTAAACAGCAGAAGGTGACAGAAGCTCAGATAAAAGAGCAAATCGCCGAGTTTGACAAAGCCTTGAAAAACCAGGGTGCTATGAAGACCCTGCAGCAACGCAACCGGGGTGCCGTGATGCAGCCAGGAGGTAAGCGCAGGCGACCCAAAGCCAGATAGGGGAGGGATCGATGCTTATATGGACCGCCTATTTTTCGAATTAAGAAAATAGTCCAGACTATACTTTCCCGCTCCAGCCAGAAGTAAAGCAAGGGAAGTGAGGAGGAATGTCAAAGGCAATTCCTTTCTTCCAAATGGATCATCCCAATGAGCGTAGAAGATGACCACCAGCATAGTGATGATGATCGGAATGACAGCAAGCCGGATTTTCAACCCCAGTAGCACCAGGATCGAGCAAAAAACTTCTGCAAAAACGACCAAAGCCAGGGATGGTGTGCTTCCGATCCCAAAAGGATCCGCAAATTTTTCCATGCGTTCATTGAAATTGATCAGTTTGGGATATCCATGAGTCAGGAGTAAAGCACCTACCTGGATCCTTAAAAGTAATAGGGCAAAGTCAGGTAATCGTCCTTCAGCTTTTTCGTCAAATTTTTTCACAGGCTTAATTTTAAATTTTTAGTATAACGTGTAAAACAAAAATATTAATTCAGGTGATAATATAATCCATTTATGGTATCTCACTTACCATTGTCCGTATTTTTTGGTAGACCGGTTTACTGAATGTCGGATACGTAACCTGATTCGTATGTCATGTCATGAAGATGTCTTTAAAATCTTATCTTCAAAACTCAATATAGAAAATACGGAGCTGTTATGGCAGAAAAACGATATACGAAAGGTGATTTGACGGTAATCTGGAAACCGGCTCTCTGCACCCATTCCGGAAATTGTGTCCGGGGGCTCCCGACGGTTTTTAACCTGAAGGAACGACCCTGGATTAATATGCAGGGAGCTGAAAAGAATGAAATCATGAATCAGATCAACAAATGTCCTTCAGGAGCTTTATCTTATAAGATCAGTGAGTGATATCATGTGTGGATAATGACCTCATGCAATTTCGTCAATAGTTTGTTCAAGACCGGTTTCACAGAGATCTGAAAGACTTCTCTGGGCTTCAAGAACAAAAAAGTCTTTCTTTTGTCGTTATTCTAATAAACTTTTTTTGTAATACAGATATTGAAGGTGAGTAGTCAGATCAAAAGATATGAAAGATGAATCGAATTGGATAAGGTTGTATTCTTCACCCAGTGAAATCCTCATAACCTTGCTCATGAGCAAATTGCATGATTCACATATTCCTGCAGTGGAAATGCGAAAGAAGGATACAGTTTATAATGTCATTGGTGATATTGAACTGATGATACCCTCGGAAAATCTGGAAGAGGCTTTAATAGTATTGAGAAATTTTGAAGAAGAGGGCAGTATAACATGAGTGAGAAGGGAATCGCAACTTTAGGTGCCGGATGTTTTTGGTGTGTTGAAGCCGTGTTTCAAAATCTGAAGGGCGTGGAATCGGTGGTCAGTGGATACATGGGAGGTGCCACTACAAATCCTACTTACCAGGAGGTTTGCTCAGGCAGTACGGGTCATGCAGAAGTGGCTCAAATAACCTTTGACCCCGCTGAGATCTCTTTCGCGAAGCTATTGGAAGTTTTCTGGAGTACACATGATCCAACCACCTTAAATCGTCAGGGACATGACCGTGGTACTCAGTATCGATCGGTGATTTTTTATCATTCGGTAGAACAAAGGGCAATAGCTGAAAAATCAAAAATGGAGGTGGCAATACAAATCTGGGATGACCCTATCGTGACCGAAATTTCACCGGCTGAAGTTTTCTATCCAGCCGAACGTTATCATCAAAATTATTTTAACACTAATCCGACCAATGGTTATTGCAGGGCGGTAATTAATCCAAAATTATCAAAATTCAGGTCCCTATTTAGTCATCTTCTTAAAACGGATCAATCATGAGGCGAAATCAATTGAGTGAAGAGGAAGCCAGAGTCATTTTGCGAAAGGGTACGGAGAGACCGTTTACAGGTCGATTTAATCACCACAATGCGAAAGGACTTTATATATGTAAGCAATGTAATGCACCCTTGTATAAATCAGAACACAAGTTTGTGTCACACTGCGGATGGCCGAGTTTTGATGATGAAGTCGAAGGAGCTGTCAAACGTATTGCGGATACTGACGGATATCGCACGGAAATTGTGTGTGCTAATTGTGAAGGTCATCTGGGTCATGTATTTGCAGGTGAATCCCAGACGCCCAAAAACTTACGGCATTGTGTCAATTCAGTTTCCCTTAATTTTGTCCCAATCGAATATTTGGATGATCCAGAATCCGCTCCTAATATGGAAATCGGGTAGGGAAAAATTAAAATTTACACGCCTATATCGTGTAACACGAGAAATTTGCCTGAAATTCCGACTCAACGAATTTTGAATGTAGATTGTTGGTGAAGAGTCTTCGTTGAAGGACCACAAGAATCCCTGATAATCAGAGAAGTTTTCAAAACAAAGACTTCATTTCTAATAATCTCATCGACATCTGCATTGATGCGTTCAATCAGTCTTCGGGCAGCAGTTTGACCAATTTCCCTGGCAGGATGGTCAATGGTGGTTAATTTTGGTTTGAGAATAGATGCGATAGGGTCGTTGTTAAAACCGACAACCGAAATATCACGAGGTATTATAAATCCGAGGTTTTGAAGATGAAGAACAGCGCTGACAGCCGTTGTGTCATTGGCGGTAAAAATCGCATCGGCCATTTCATCTAACTTAAGTATTTGCTCCACCGCCCTAATCCCTGCCGCCTCGCTAAGATCTTCATAGATAAGCAAATCCGGGATGAACAGTCTGTTATATTTCTTCAGGGCGGCCAGGTAACCATCTTTCCGGTCACGGTAGACATTTCTACGAGGGGAGCCGGCAAAGTGCGCAATTCGTTGATGACCTTGATTAATGAGATATTCCGTTGCAGTAAATGCGGCTTCAAAATTGTCAATCACAACTTTGTCCACATCAAGATCATCTGCTACCCGGTCAGCCATAACTAATGGTAAGTGCTGATCAAGAAATAGTTGAATATGATCTAAGGAGTCAGTATTCATGGACAAAGATACAATCGCACCGTCCACGCTGCTTGAGATCAAAGAGTTAGTATTCCTGATTTCCTTTTTCTGATCGTCCATAGACTGATAGATCATCACATTGTAGCCTGCTTCATTAGCCACTTCTTCAATGCCACTGATGAAGGTGGATATAAAAGCCCTGTTTATCTGCGGAACTAAAACACCAATGTTAAAAGATTTCCGGGTTCTAAGACCAGAGGCTAAAGTGTTATGGCTATAGCCCATCTCGATAGCCATACTTTGCACTTTTTTGATCGTGCTTTTCGCGATCCCTTGCTGAGCTCGCAAAGCCCGGGAAACGGTTGTTGGTGATATACCAATCTTTTTGGCAATGTCATAGATAGTTATACGCTTGTTGTCCATTGGGGTCACGAATTTAAAAGTCTACTCTGCTCCTTGAAAATGCTCTCCAAAGATTGCATTCCACTAAAGAATATCAAAATATAATTTTTATTGCAATCGATTTCGAAATCGATTGCAATCAAATCGACAAAAATGTATATTGTGCCAAATAGTTCCGTAAAGGCAGGAAAAATATTTCAATAGTTAACTATCTAAACTATAAATTATGTTAAGCAAACAACTCCCAAGATTTACTTTGTTGGCACTAATCATGATTTGGGTGGTTGCCATAAACCCATTAGCAGCAGGCATCAACGATCCACTGTTCTTCGATCGTCCAGTCACCGGTACGGTCATGTCTGAAGATGGTGACCCCCTGGTTGGCGTCAGTGTTGTCATCAAGGGTACTTCCATTGGTACTGTGACGGACCTCGATGGTACTTATGCTATTGACGTACCGGATGTGGGGGCAACACTGGTATTCAGTTACATTGGTTATAATGCAACCGAACTGGAAGTAGGTACTCAAAATGTACTCGATGTTATTTTGAGCACAAACATTGCAGATCTGGAACAGGTGGTTGTCGTAGGTTATGGTTCGGTGAAGAAGAAGGATTTGACGGGTTCTGTGTCGCAGATCGATGCTACCAAATTAGCAAGACAATCTCCCAATTCGGTCACTGATATGCTCCGGGCTAATGTTCCGGGACTTAATGTTGGATTTGACAATTCACCAAAAGGAGTGAGTCAACTGGAGGTTCGTGGCAAGAATACCCTCACGGCCGGATCAAGTCCGTTAATTGTCGTTGACGGTATGATTTATAATGGTGATCTATCGGATATTAACCCTGCTGATATTGACAAGATTGACATTATGAAAGATGCGAGTTCAGCTGCAGTTTATGGAGCCAGAGGCTCGAATGGTGTTGTACTAATTACTACGAAAAGAGGTGAAGGTGAGGCACCTTCGATTTCATTGGCAAGCAGTGTCGGTTTTGCCACCAATGCTATTGTACATCAACCTTATGATCCTGATGGTTATGCAGCATGGCGAACCGATGTCTTTAAAAGCATTAATGTCAATCATCAAACGACGCCAGGCAGATTTGATAACCCCAATAACCTGCCTGCAGGTGTTTCGTTGGAGCAATGGTTGGCCTATGATGGCGCTCAGGGTGACCCCACAACCGCCTGGTTAAATCGCATTGGTTTTCAAGATGTTGAAATTGGAAATTATCTTGCTGGTCGCAGTGTCGATTGGTATGATCAGATTTTTCAAACAGGACTCCGAAATGAGCATACCCTGAGTATGTCCGGAACCAAAAATGAAATCAAATACTATTGGTCGATCGGGCGCACTGATAATGAGGGGATTATAGCCGGAGAGCGATTTGAAACCCTGCGCTCCAGACTAAATATTGAAAGCAAGGTCAATAACTGGCTTTCTGTGGGCGCCAATGCTCAGTTTGCTGATCGGGATGAAAGCTCAGTTCCGGCTGAATGGAATATGGTGACTCAGGCTTCACCCTGGGGTTCGGAGTTGTCCGATGATGGCTCTACTTTGCGATTTAGTCCGCAGGATGACCCTGGAGCCGGTGCACGTCATCCTTTTCTTCGACGTACCTACACTGATCGTCTTCAGAAATTCAATACATTCAATACAAGGATATATTCCAATATCACATTGCCATGGGGATTTTCATACCAATTTGCTTTCGTCAACCGGTATGAGTGGAATGATTTTTTCAATCACGAGTCTTCCCAAAGTCCCGAATGGGTCACGGGAACTGCTTTCCGGCAACATACCAAGATCCAGGAATGGCAGATCGATAATGTTTTAAAGTGGAATAAGACATTTGGCGACCATTCTTTAGATGCGACTTTCCTTGCCTACGCTGAGAAATTCAACTATTTCAGAGACCGGACTACCAGTGGGATCTTTGATCCCAGTGATGCCCTTGGTTACAACAATCTCTCTTTAGGGACAGCCATTTCGTTGATAGGTGCCGCCGATTTGAATCTGGGAGATGAACAGAGCACCGGTGATGCATTAATGGGTAGGATAAACTACGGTTACAAATCCAAATATTTAATTACCGCTTCCGTTCGTCGTGATGGATATTCGGCATTTGGACAAAATAATCGAAGAGCTACCTTTCCCTCTTTGGCTGGAGCCTGGGTCATGTCTGAGGAGAGTTTTTTCAACTCGGAATTAATCGACTTTCTAAAATTAAGGGTATCCTGGGGTGAAAATGGAAACAGGAATATCGGGCGGTATGCTTCACTTTCACAATTAGTAGCCGGAAAAAATCTGATTGTTGATGCCAATGGTACAGTACAGGTCGTGTCGACCTTGTCCAATACAACCATGGAAAACTTAGATCTCAAATGGGAGCGAACTACTGCCTGGAATTTTGGGGTTGATTTCAGTTTGTTGGCTGGAAAAGTCGATGGATCACTGGACTACTATAATATGACCACTAATGACCTTCTGGTAAGTCGGGCCCTGCCTAATGTGATCGGTTTTTCAAGTGTGTTTACAAACCTGGGTGAAGTAAAAAATACCGGACTCGAACTGTCTCTTACTACCCGAAATATTGATCGTCCAGGTTTTGGATGGAACAGTACCTTCAATTTTTCTCTTAACCGGAATACAATTACCAGTCTTTACGGAGACCTGGATGAAAATGGAGAGGAACTTGATGACTTTACCAATCGTTGGTTTATTGGTCGAGCCACTGATGAAATATGGGGCCTTAATGTTTTAGGTGTATATAAGACAACAGAAGCAGATGCGGCTGAAAGGTATGGGAAATTTCCAGGTGACTTTGAGTTGGAGGATGTCAATAATGATGGGATTTATACGATTGCCGATAATCAATTTCTGGGCTTCACAACTCCCCGCTTTCGCTGGACCTTTGTCAATAACTTCCGATTGCAGAAAAATGTTGATTTTTCTGTAGAGCTCTATTCCCATTGGGGTCAGAAGAGAGCTTTTAATCCGGCTAAAAACCGGAATGGTTTCGTAGATCGGGTCAACTCTTTGCAAACACCCTACTGGACTCCTGACAACCAGTTGGATAATTATGCGAGATTATTCTCCAGTGATGGAAGTGCCAGTTTCAGTGTATTCAGAGAGAATTCGTTTATCCGATTGCAGAACGTCACCTTGTCTTATACCTTGCCAAAT
>JBGTCB010001030.1:0-3057 GCA_041748995.1 Saprospiraceae bacterium
CTTTCTGCCATTTTATTTCCCTGACCCCATGTACGACTGTCAGAGTTCTGGCCAGTACGAAAAGATAGTCAGAGAGACGGTTCAGATAAATGATAATACCGGGATCGATCTCCTCTGTGGCTGCTAATGTTACTACGCGTCTTTCGGCTCTACGACATACGGTCCGGCAAATGTGACACCAGGACACCTGCGGGTGACCGCCTGGCAAAATAAAGGTTTTCAAGGCCTCCAGTCGCTCTTCCATCTGGTCGATCTTTTGTTCAACAACCTGGACTTCAGAACCATCAAGCAATGAAAATGGTAAAGCGTTCCCTGGTTTCGTAGCTAAATTAGCTCCCAGATTAAAGAGTTGATGTTGGATTGATAGCAATTGAGCATCCTGACCAGCAATCTGACCGAGGTCTCGAAGATGACCTATAAAAGCATTTAGTTCATCCAGGGTGCCATAAGCCTCGATCCGGATGTAGTCTTTGTTGAAATCACCCCCTCCAAACAGGGATGTTTTTCCCTGGTCACCTCTTTTTGTGTAGATCTTCATGAATTGCAATGATACCTCACTAAGGTACAAAACCCGAAGTTACGACCTTGACAGTGTATAAACCAAAAAGTGGGATACTTAATACTTCCTGATTTTCTTCCATTTGATCCTCAGTCCATTGCACTTTCCAGTATTAGCTTCCTTAGAGCCCCGGGTCAGAAAGCGACGATATACGATTTAGAATCAACCTGGGTATTTCAACCCTTAGGCCACCTTTGATGGTTTACGTACATCACTTTCAATGAACCCATCTTTTAATTTGACGACCCGGTGCGCATGTTCTGCAATATCCGGTTCGTGGGTTACGAGGATGATCGTATTTCCAGCCCGGTGAAGTGCCTCAAACATCTCCATGATTTCCTGAGAGGTCTTCGAATCCAGATTACCGGTAGGTTCATCTGCTAAGATAATCGCGGGATAATTGACCAAAGCCCGGGCAACAGCAACCCTTTGTCTCTGACCACCGGATAACTCATTTGGTTTATGTTCCATACGGTCTCCCAAACCAACGGTCTCCAGAACTTCTCTGGATCTGGTAAGCCTGTTGTCCTTGGAGATACCAGCATAAACCAACGGTAAAGCGACATTTTCCAATGCAGTTAACCGGGGTAACAAATTGAAGGTTTGAAAAACGAAGCCTATGCGACGGTTTCGGATATTTGCCAGCTGATTATCATCCATTGCACTGACACTTTCACCTCCTAACAGGTATTCACCATCGGAGGGTGTATCCAGGCACCCCAGAAGATTCATTAAAGTCGACTTTCCAGAACCGGATGGTCCCATCAGAGCCACAAATTCATTGGGAAATATATCAAGGTCTATGCCTTGGAGAGCTTTGACTGTCGTTGTTCCCATCTGGTATGTCTTACCAAGGTTACGGACAGAAATTACCGGTTGAGTTTCCATATTTCTGGTTATGAACGATCAATTACTTTTGGTACTGAAAAATAGGGACCATGCTTTTCAGGGGCATTACTCAGAGCCTCATCTTCCGTCAACTGTTCTTTGACCTCGTCAGGCCGGAGCACTTGCTTCTGATCAACCATATGCAATAAAGGTAGCACTCCTTCCGTGTCAACTTCCTCAAGTTTTTCCACCATTGCCAACACTTGTTCCAGATCACCTTGCAATCGGCCTCTTTCATCGTCAGACAGTTGCAACCGAGCAAGAGTTTCCAGTTTCAAGATTAAGGCATCATTTACTTTTACCATATTTTTAAAGACCAAATGACCTGAAGGATCGCTTAAAATTAGAAATCAGCTATTCGTGATCCATATTCATCTGGAATATAGACAAGATTATCTACGATTTTGGTGTACAAGTGCTGCTTTTGCTCTGACATATTATGATATTGATCAAAGATCGGCATTCCAGTTTAATTGAACGACCAGAAAATTTTATAGTTGTATTTTACGGCCGTAAAACAAGTTACTAGACGTCGAGATGTCTTTCAAACCTAAATATATAGCCGTTGCGGGTAACATAGGTGCTGGTAAAACAACCTTGAGTACTCAGCTGGCCAAATACTATAACTGGCATGTACATTATGAAGATGCAGATAATAATCC
This sequence comes from Saprospiraceae bacterium, assembly GCA_041748995.1. GTDB lineage: Bacteria > Bacteroidota > Bacteroidia > Chitinophagales > Saprospiraceae > JABDMH01. The sequence continues at coordinate 2,110 of JBGTCB010001030.1, forward strand.
CTATCTGGCTGATTTTTATAATGATATGAAAAGGTGGGCCTTTAATTTACAGATCTATTTTCTAAACAGTCGGTACAAGCAGGTGCTCAAAATTATTGAGGGTGAAAATACAGTGATCCAGGATCGAACGATCTATGAAGATGCTCACATTTTTGCCCCGAATCTTCACGAAATGGGCCTCATGTCTACCAGAGATTTTGATAACTATATAGACCTGTTTACGACCATGGAATCTCAAATCAATGCACCTGATCTCCTTATATATCTAAGGGCAAATATCCAGACATTGGTAAGTCGCATCCATGAACGCGGAAGGGATTACGAAGGTAATATGAGTCTTGACTATCTCAAGAAACTCAATCAGCGCTACGAAGCATGGATAAAAAGCTACCATCATGGAAGACTATTGATCATTAATGCCGATGAGGTAGATTTCATAAACAATCCGGAAGACCTGGGCAGTGTTATTGACAGCGTTTCCAGTCAACTCCATGGTCTTTTCTAACTTCTAACAGCTGAATGTACAAGAGTAGGCACCTCTTCGACTTTAACCGGTTGTATTTGATTAAACACATAAAGCAATAGGAACAAATGAAAGACAAAGGAAATCGTCCATGCAATGAAGCGGTATGTCCTGGCTCGTTTAAGTTCTCTCGTACTTTCCATGGTGAATGCTTTATTTCAACGACGAAATCATTAGTCAACATTGTATTAATATTATCTTAAATCATCAACGAATGAATATGAGATTAACTATTCCTGGACTCGTCCTTGTCTGTTTTGTTTTCACAAATTTTGTTTTTAGTCAGGACCCGTTGCGCTTTCAATCGGAAATCGAAAGGATGATCACCGAACCGGCTCCTCCCCCAGACAAGCTAATCATATTTACCGGTAGCTCCAGCGTGAGAATGTGGAAGAATCTAAATGAGGCATATCCTGACTACAATT
>JBGTCB010001031.1:0-10630 GCA_041748995.1 Saprospiraceae bacterium
AACTATACAACCGGCTACTTTGAATCATTGAAATAGATAAGATCTCCTGTCTGGGAAGGTCTTCTCGTCACTTGATTTTAACAAAGCCAGATTTGACGACCTATTTGGTGAAGACTGACCGAAACCGGTTGGGTTTTTCAACAGCCTCCCTGTTTCTATAATGCGTGAGGATCCTTTCCACTTTTTAAGCTTGCCGAATTATAAGAGTCAATTTCCAGGCGACCTGATTTCGGGTTCTCAATTGTCGGTTCTGATGGGTCGTATACTGCCTTAGAAACCAACACTTCCAGACCCAGCGTGTCTACGGTGTATAGCTCATAGAAGGTAACCTGATTATTGATCAGATGATCAACAATGACTATATAACCGTCTGCCACCGGATCGATCGGCGAGTCTATGAACTGTACAAAATCGATGTTATCATGGCTTCTCTTGATAACGTAACCGGTAATGTTATCTGCCTGCTCATCAAATTTTACTTTAAGGATCAATTCCTGTAAGTGCATTTTTTCAACGGTAAAGCAAAGGACATTGGATTTAATCTTTGAAGAATCAGCCATGGCATTTAATCCTGCGAAACTTAGGAGAATCATGGACAACACCCAGCTTTTTATGATTTGTTTCATTGTTTTCATTCATTATTTAATACTGCATAGTTATGTCGAAAGGAATTACAATGCCCGGAAGTACGATCTGTTGAGGTAGAAAGTCGACGAATCTGCAGAAACGACCTTTGAAAAGGTACAAAACCGGTAGAAAGTTGGTTTAAGTTTGAGTGGTCAAAATCTAAATATTTGCTAAACAGTCAAATACATATTTTAAAATCTTTATATTTAAACTTCAGGTAGTATGAGATTAATACAGAGTTAGTCCTTGCAGTATGAGATTGGAGCACGAACCTCAAACGGACACATAAAAATAACATCTCAAAGGTAGTCGTTTGATAGATGATTGATGAGTTGTGGAACGATTATTGTTGTGGAAATAATTGATTTTTAGTTGTTAATGAGTTAAAAAAATTCTTTATTTGTAGTTCCAAACTGTATTTTTGCTCTGCAAGTTGGACCGAAGATTGCTAAATTCTAAATAATCGAGATGAAGACATTTTACTTAGTGCTTTTATTTTCAGTCTGTCTGAGCCTGGCATCTGTTGAATCGCAAAACCCTCTTAGACCGGATGCACTTTCATTCAAAGCCCTTTTTATGGATTACCAAAGTCCTGTTGAAGGCAATTATGGCAATCTTAGAAACTATAAGAACGGTTTTGAAGTCTCATACCAACGAAACATCCATGACTATGTTAATGTTTCAATCCCCTTTCGTGCCGGGGTGGTTAATTTTAATGATGAGTTTAAGAATGATGCCATCATGAGCCTTGGAGCCCAGGTTCATGGCCAGCTCTGGAAAGCCGGTTCGCAGGCGATACCCTATATTCTGACCGGGGCCCATGCAGTTTATGAAAGGCAAGCGGGTAGTTTTGGGATTGAGATTCCGGTAGGAATAGGATTGGATGTAAAAATGGGTAAGAATGCCTATTTCAACGTGCAGCTGGAATATCATCTTGGTTTAGAAGATAATAGAAATAATTTACAGCATGGTATAGGCTTCCGTTATTTGATCGGCAAGACGTCGGTTGCACCGGAGGCACCTCTCAAGCCCTCTGATTTTGACGGAGATGGCATACCCGACGATGAAGATCATTGTCCGGATATTGCAGGTCTTCCCGAATTTAACGGTTGTCCCGACAGCGATGGAGATGGAATCCCCGATCACGAAGATGCATGCCCCGATTTTGCAGGACCTCCTGAATTGGATGGATGCCCGGATTCAGATGGAGATGGGATTCCCGATAACGAAGATGAATGTCCCAGTTTAGCCGGCCCAATAGAGAATAATGGATGTCCGATTACTGACAGAGATGGAGACGGAGTACCCGACGCTGCAGATGAATGTCCGGATACACCTGGGTCCATTGCCACCAAAGGTTGTCCTGATGCCGATGGAGATGGAGTTCCTGACCACGAAGATCTGTGTCCGAATGACGCCGGTTTTAAACAATTTAGTGGTTGCCCGGATACAGACGGTGATGGAGTTCACGACGGCATTGATCGTTGTCCAAATACAATCGGTCTGGCCAGCAATCAGGGTTGTCCTGTCGTACGCAGGGAAGTTAAAGAACTATTGGATTTTGCACAAAGAGCGGTACAATTTGATGTAGGAAGGTCGACCTTACGCCCGGAGTCAACCCCGGTGCTTAATCAGATACTGGATATCCTGAATCGTTATGACGACTATGGCCTGGCTATTTCAGGTCATACAGATGCAACCGGAGATACCTATCGTAATCTGGATTTATCAGAAAGCAGAGCGAAGGCCTGTTATGATTATCTGTTATCAAGAGGAATCAGTGCCGATCGACTAAGTTATGTCGGATTTGGTGAAACCAGACCGATCGCCACCAACGCGACCGATGAAGGTCGAAGATTGAACCGCAGGGTAGAATTCGAAATTAAGTTTAAATAAAAGAGCACCTCTATCAAGGTACGCTAAAAGAGCAGTTAAGAATTTTTCTGGTTAAGGCAGGGATCGTATTTACGGTGCCTGCCTTATCAGTTTTAATGAGATTTCATGGATCATCTGGCAGGCATTTTTAGTTTTTCAGTTTGCTGGAATATGATACCGGAAACAATAAAATATTGTGCTAACGAATAAGTGACCATGATGAAGAATCCCGAGTATATAATAGGAGCGTAAAATTTATTAATCGCCAGTAAAGTGTCGGAAACCAGAAATAATATTGCACCGTATAAAACTTGTAAATAGCTGGAAGGGAGTACCTGATCCTGACGCATGAATGCCATAAAAGCCATGGATAAAATGGCGATCATATAGCAAATTACCGGAAGCAATAATTCTCCAAAAGACGCACCGGTTATTGTCAGAAAGGTGAAGGCGAAGAGGAATAAAAGCCCGGTTATTGAAAACGCTCTTTTACGACTGATTTGTGAAAAATCGATCTCCTTATAGAAAATTGAAATATAAAGGATATGGGCGATCAGAAACGAAATTAATCCACCTACGAAGAGAAGGAGATTGTCTTCAGCAAATATGAGCAGAATATCTCCTGCCAATGAAAAGCCCAGTCCCGCCAACAAGATCGTCCTGATTTCTTTATTCTGAAATATCTGTAATACGACCAGCCAAATCAGAGAACCGACGATTAAAGGTTTTAAGAAAGGTTGGACAGGTGATAGAAATGAAGAAAGTGTGGTAGCCAAATAAGTAGAGAGCACAACAAAAAATACGTTCCTGGCCATAAACGGTGGTTTATTGGGTAAATGATTTGCCTTAATCTACGAAATTGCATTTGATTTTTATCCGAATAAGATTTTACGAGGAAGACCGTTACTATTGGTTTCATTTTTAAAATTATTATAAGGAAGTGACTTTGTTTCAAATTTGACTGAGAAGAATGAAATCACTTATATTGCAGATTTTAAATGGAAAGCCTGATGACGATATCTGGGAAATTTAATCTACCTGTCTGCTTTGCTGGACTTTTGACCATTTTATGCGGATTATTTTCCCCGACCTTCCCCACGGATGCTACCGGTCAGAATATGGATCATTGGAGCATCGGGTTAATCGCAGATTGTCAATATTGTAATGATCCTGGCTCCGGGGTCAGAAAATATTCCCTGTCTGAACATAAACTCCGGCAATGTGTCCAGCATTTTAATTCGTTGCCCTTAGAGTATGTCATTCACTTAGGAGATTTCATTGACCGGGATTTTGAGAGTTTTGCGGTAGTGAAACCGATATATAATACGCTTAAAATGCCCGGTTATCATGTACTGGGTAATCATGATTTTTCCGTAGCCGATAGTCTGAAAAATCAGATACCTGAAGTCTTGGGAATGCCATCCCGGTATTATGATTTTACAGTAAAAGGATGGCGATTTATTGTTCTGGATGGCAATGACGTTAGTTTTCATGCCTATCCCGATGACAGTAAGGCTTACCAGGGAGTCGTGGAATACTACAAGTCTCATCAACTGACGGCTCCTCAGTGGAATGGAGCGGTGGGTGCAGAACAAATCGCCTGGCTCCGGGATCAATTGGAAATTGCGATTACCAGAAAGGAGTCAGTGGTTCTCTATTGTCATTTTCCGGTCTATCCGGATAATATGCACAATTTATGGAACGCCAAAGAAATGGTGGATCTTCTGGACCAGTATGCCTGTGTGGTTGCCTATATCAATGGTCACAATCATGAGGGTAATTATGCTGTGAAAGATGGAGTGCATTATCTTACATTAAAAGGTATGGTGGATACGGAAGAAACGTCTTATGCAACTATGCAGGTTTATGAAGACCGGCTGGAAATCAAAGGTTTTGGCAGGGAACAAGACAGAGTGCTTCTGATAAGGAAACCTTGACGATAATCGGTGAATTTGCAAAGGATGCTCGGGGATGTTGTTTACTGCCCTGCTCCTAATACGGTTCAAAAGGAAAGATATACTCACTGTCCGGTTTCTGAATTTCTGTGGATTTATCGTCGTAGTCTACCAGTGACAGAATATAGCGCATGGCCTGGATCCGGGCGTATTCCCGTTCCTCGCATTTAATGATAACCCAGGGACAATCCATGGTATGGGTTTTATGGAAAATCTCCAGTTTGTAATGGGTGAATTCATTCCATTTCTCCTGGGCGGCCAAATCAACCGGGCTTACTTTCCACCGTTTTAGGGGACTCATGAGCCTTTCCTGAATTCTTACTGCCTGGGTATCGTATTCAATACTAAACCAGAATTTGACCATAAGTACACCATCATCAACCAGCATTTTTTCTACCAGATTCACTTGTTTCATAAAAAGCTTGTACTGGTCCTCACTACAAAAACCCATCACTGGTTCAACCACTCCACGATTATACCAGCTGCGGTCAAAAAACACCATTTCACCGGCATTGGGTAATTCCTTTAAATAGCGTTGGAAGTACCATTGACCTCTTTGGGTTTCGGAAGGTTTTCCCAACGCTACTACCCGGTATTCTCTGGGATTCAGGAATTGAGTGAATCGAAAAATAGCCGAACCTTTGCCGGCAGTATCTCTGCCTTCAAAAAGGATCAACATACGCAATCGCTTTTCACTAATATACTTTTGCAGCTTGACCATCTCGACCTGCAAGAGGTATAATTCGGGGATAAATTTTTCATTAATTTGATAGTGCTCTTCAATTGATTCTTTACGCATATCCCGTGCTTATTTGACGATATAAAACAAGGGCACCTCTATTTACCTCTGAATGAGTAAAAATTTAATAAGATGCAAGCCAGACAAGGCTGGAGGAAGGAAGATAGCCGTAGTTATCTGACTGACGATCAACGAAGTATGACGCAGCATATTATTAAATAAATTTTCGAAGAAATTGTTTTTACCATGAACGGGGTTAATAGAGGTGCCCCAAGGGCATTCAATTACGGAATGCCCCTATTTATGTGAATTTAGTTCTTCAAATTTTAATTAAAGCCCGTACACCCGGTCCATCTGCCTGGAAATATCTTGCAACTGAGTCCGATCGCCTCCCGATACTTCAGCAGAGCCCCATCCACTATAACCGACTTCAGCTAAGGCCTTATTTACTTCAGACCAACCACAGTCTCCCTCACCTATCTGGACGTCAAATCCTTTATAGATACCCTCTTCCTGCTGCTTCTTCCGGCTATACTCTTTAATATCAACCTTTAAAATCCGGGAACCAAGCGTACGTATCCACTGTTCAGGCCATCCATAACGGATTATGTTTCCAATATCCATATACCAACCGATATGATCGCTTTCAAATTGGTCAATATAATGGACTGCCTCCATGGGACTCAACAAAAAGTTGTTCCAGACATTTTCGATTGCAATCTTGATCCCTGTTTTGTGGGCTTCCGGAAGAATTTTTTTGATTTCAGCAACTGATCGGGTCCAGGCATCGGAATAAGAAACCTCCTGACTGACCACCGCAGGCACGAGCAGGACCGTGGTCCCCCCATACAATTTACACTTGTGCAGTGCGTCAACCATGGAATCGGTACATTGTTTTCTTACCGCCGGATCCGGGTGGGACATTGGTGACTTCCAATGAAGGGAATTGACCACGCCCGGAATTTGAATACCTGACTTATCGCGGGCATCAAGAATTTCCTTTTCCATCAATTCATTGGGACTGTCGAGCTCTACTCCATCAAAACCAAGTTCTTTGACCAGGTTGAATTTATCCAGAAGAGAAATGTCCTCTTTGATCATGCCATACTTGAGGCTTTTTTTATTCAGAGGTCGCACCGTACTTCGTGTAAAATCAAAAAACGATGTCGTAGAAACAGCAGTAGCCCCAAGAACGGACTGCTGTAGAAATGTTCTTCTTAGCATCTATATATCAGTTAGGCAAACTTTGTAATACCTGGCTGAGCAACCTCCTGCATTGGCCAATTTAGGTTCCAGCTGTAATCTTCCAATTTCGGACCCAGGGTCTCATTCGAATTGATGGCTTCGTCCCAGGAAATCGTCTGTCCGGTATAAGCGGCCATTCTACCCCAAATTGCCAGCATAGTACTATGGGCCATTCTGACTCCATCATTGAATGGTTTCCCGGACCGGATGGAAGCAAACAAAGTATTATGTTCTGTCTGATACATATCGTTTCTCTCTCCTTCCCACTTCCAGTTCTTTTTGCCAATAATTTCATGATTGTTAGAGACATGGATGTTACATCGACCCTTGTCACCATTTATATCGAGTCCATAAGCACGGGAGCAGTTCTTTTGCTGACGGCTGAAGTGAAATCCTTTTTTCCCATCCGGATAATCGTAAACAATGGCAAAGTGATCGTAGACGTTTCCAAATTTTTCAGCTGTCCGGCTCTGTCGACCTCCGGTTCCGGTAACACTGACAGGAAGTACATCTCCGAATGCCCAGGACATCATATCGAGACTATGGACCGCCTGTTCGTTAATATGATCACCGGAAAGCCAGTTATAGTACAACCAGTTTCTCATGGTTGTCTCAAAATCAGACCATCCAGGTTTACGGTCACGATACCATAACTCACCCGTGTTGTAGGTATTGTAGACGGTGTGGATATCACCAATAGCTCCATCCAAAAGTCGGTCAAAAGTTGCATTTTTCGGATCATCATGCCTCCAGCAAAAACCGGACATAACAGCAAGGCCTTTAGCTTTTGCCATCTTGGCACTTTCAATGACGTGGCGAATTCCAGGCGCATCTACGGCCACCGGTTTTTCACAGAAAACATGCTTTCCAGCCTCAATTGCCGCTCGTAAGTGCCCAGGTCTGAATGAGGGAGGTGTTGTGAGGATCACGACATCAACATCACTCTCCAGTACCTTTTTATAGGCATCAAAACCAACTAATCTGTTACTCTCATCTACTTTGATTTTGCCTGGATTCTCTTTCATTAGCGCATTGTATGATTCATCGAGTACATCCTGGAAAATATCGACCATCATGGTAAGCACCACATTATTGTCAGCCCTGGTAGCCTGAAGGGCAGCACCGGTACCACGACCACCACAACCGATCACAGCTACTTTCAAAGTATCAGTATTCATCTGGTGAGATGATGATCGGGCAGATAAAACATTGATGCCTAATCCACCGGCTAAAACAGCAGAGCCTGTCTTTTTCACAAAGTCTCTTCGGCTATTATCTTTTCTAGTCATTTAATTGATTATTTTTTATGGTGGCTAAGTTACGAAATTTATGATTGGTCAGAGGATGAACCAGCAATTTAGCTTCGCCTGAACTTGTTAAATAAATGTTAGGTATAGGGATAAAGCTGCATGGTGCAACCAGCTTTCCGGTTGCGATGGTTTCACTTCCGATCATTCGGGTACTAGACTATGAGTTGTAGGGGTTTGATGGTATTTGACGTTTTTTTTGACATTTTGCTTCTCCTAACCCAAATCCCTAATTTGTCCGGTCCAATGGCCCATCAGGTTAACCAGGTTCTGGAGGCTTCTGCTCAGACGATCCAACTTCTATACGATAACTACATACCCATCCCGCAATTTAGCTATTATTTTATGCAACTCCGGGCCGATTGGTTGTCGATCCTTTGATCTGTTCGCTGTAGATCTTCCGGCAACCGGCTTTTTTCAAAGCATCGAGCTGAACATCGAGGGATTGGTCTTCGGTTCTGACCCGGGCATATCCAAGATTCATGATAGCTACATAAAAGGGTTGATTCCCAAGATAATTCAACTTTGATTCATGTAACCAGTTTATGTAACCAAAATCAAGGGCGATCAGCCGGTCGGTAAGGTAGGAGTGGAGAGTCACAAAAAATGGCCGTTTTTTTATCTACAATCTGGTTAAAATAATCATAGGCGTGCTCAAAGGCCGTAAACTGCTGAGCGGTGTGTCGGTGCGGGCATCATTATACAATCTATTTAAATATGTTTTGTATCATTCACATCTTTTCTTTGGATTTTATTTGTTAAAGTTGATTTGCATCGTTGCATCTAAGATTTTACTTTGCTACATTGACTCTAACACTTCCCAATTTTGTATTAACACCTTTGGCTATGAAATTTCAAAGCATTGGCTTAACCTTCCTTTATCTATGTTTTTCTTTCCTAAACCTCCAGGCTCAAGATGGTGATGCTATTGAATGGGCTCCGGTCGGTGCAACATGGCATTATCAAATAAGACTTGATCTAGGTCAACCAGCTGTTTCTTGGATTAAACTTCAGTCAGATAGAGACACAGTGATAAATGGAGATCTTTTTAAGGTCATCAAAATCGAAACTACTTACGATGATAGATTTATCAATAATTACTTTCTTTTAAAGCAATTGGGAGAAAGACTTTACTTTAGAACAGATTCGATCGACCATTTAATCTACGATTTCAGCCTTTCTGTAGGTGACACACTTATTGTCAAGAATCCAATAGACCTCATCCATTCTATTGTTGATCTGCCTTATGATACCCTGGTTATTGAAGGAATAGAAAGTATAGAAATCAATGGTCAAAATAGAAGAAAGCAGGTGGTTAAATCATCGGCCTTGGCTAGCGACTACGGACCAATCTTGATTGAAGGCATTGGGTCAATTGGATTCTGGTTTTTCCCTACCTACATTTCCAGTGCAGAAGATATTGATGTCATTGACGGTTTCCGTTGTTATGAAGATGACCAAATCGGTCTTTATCAACATACTGAGGTACCTTGTGATTTTGACAATGTTTTTGTCCCAACATCAAATTTTCTTTCATTCCCACTTGATATTTTCCCAAACCCATTCATTGACCAGGTCTCCATTAGATGTTCGGATTGCGTTGGTCTTCGTTTTCAAATAATCGATGTTCTCGGCCAGGTTTATGATTATGGCTTTATATCTGATCCTCTTCAGTCTTTTGATCTAGGTCCAATTACAAGTAAATTCCTTATTGCAAGAATAGGAGATGAAACCAAGGGCTATGCACTAAAAAAGATCCTTAGCATCCATTAATGAACCATTTAAAAACAAATCTGCTGAAACGTTTTTCAATTACCTTAGCTACGATTCTTTTAACTATTCACATTTCATATTCACAACAAGAATGCTACACTAATGATGACCTTACCCCAGACGTTGGTGACGCATCAGCAGATGTATTTGGACTTATTCTTCCCGGTAGGGGCGATAAAGGATCACATGTGCCCAGGATAAATAATTATCAAAAAAATAGGGCCAATAATTTTATATCCAGAACTTCACGTTACCGGTATTTTGAAAATTTAATATCGAAGGATTGTCTTTTGTATTTTCCATTTATTGAATCTTTTTCTCAAATAAATCAAGAACCAGATATTTCAGACTTTGCACTACGAGGCTGGAGATTTGCTCACCTTTCTTTGCACTGGCCCGGGTAGGATCGCCGAAAACACCATTGGGGGTCATCTCGTACATACTGCGGTATAAGTTTGCTTTCGCTCCCCGTAACATATCTGCTTCTGCCCAGCCGAATGTTTTTTGATTTTCACCCGCTACAATTTCATCTTCCCTAACAAGGTTTGGGGCAATATGCATCATCAGCGAAGTTTCAAATTCGCAGGCATGACCTACTCCCCCTGGTCCTGTTTCGCTAATCTTAACCAGTGCTTCCGTGGCTAGTTTCCACCAGGTAACGAATACCAGTTGGTTGACTTCAGGACCAAGTCGTTCCAGTATTACCTGGCCAATTCCCTGGTTACCTCCATGGCTGTTCAGGATAATGATGTTGTTGAAATCGTGGCTAAGTACTGATTCGAGAATGTCTTCAATAAGCGAAGAAAAAGTGTCATGACTGACCGTCAGGGTGCCGGGGAAATCCATATGATGATTGGAGCAACCAATGGAAACCGGAGGCAGAATAAGCACCTGATCAGGAATTTTTAAATGAAGGTTGTGGGCAAAATGCCAGCCAATCATTCTGTCGGTCGCCAGCGGGAGGTGAGGACCGTGCTGCTCGGTCGCCGCAATGGGTAGCAAAACAGGAATATTGCGATCGAGTGATTCAATAAATGGACTCGTCAATTCATCCCAGATCATAAGTTATTGTTTAGATTAAATTTTCAATTTTAAAAGATATCATTCAA
>JBGTCB010001032.1:0-6139 GCA_041748995.1 Saprospiraceae bacterium
ATCGGCCAGCAGGGCATTTCTTTCGGTTTCCACTTTTTTTTGATGGGTAATGTTTTTAGCAATGGCAAAAATTAATTGATCGCTCTCCACCTTTAGGGATGTCCATGACAGCCATACCATTTCTCCACTCTTGGTAATATACCGGTTTTCAAAATTGATGAGAGGTTTAGATTTGGTAATGGCCGTACTGGTTTGTGATGTAATATTCCTGTCTTCGTGATAAACAAAATTTTGAATCGGAGTTGCGTACAATTCCTCCATGCTATATCCTAAAAGGTCTGAGACAGATGGGTTTATTCTTTTGAAATAACCATCATAACCGGCTATACACAGCAGATCAGGTGATAATTCGAAGAAAAGTTCAAAGTTGAAATCAGTTACGGCCATGGTCCAGAAACGAATTATAAAATCGAAAGTAAATGTTCATCTTTTCTGCAATTAGCGGAAATACATCTGCCGGCAACCAACCATGGTCTGGGTACATGGGTCCGGCTGACCGGGTATACGAAACATGTCGAAGGTATGGGATTTTATTGAATATAAATCCAAGCGTCTCTTTACACCGTTTTTATGGGGATGAAACCAAAGCCGGTTTAATTTATGTACCAGATCCGGATCCTCCCCGGCAAAATCTCAGATGCAGGAATATTTTTTCCCGGGATCGATGGCATGGCCCCATCCGAGCATTTCCTCATTCTCAAGACCATCCCGGGTCTTAAGATAACCGGATTGAACCAGGGCACCGGTCTGGAAATATACGGCATCCATGTCCGAATGGGTCCCATCAGGAAAGTGGGTGAAGCCGCCATCCGGTTTACGGCAGGTGAGTATCCATTCTGTAGCCTTTCTGTTGGCTTCCCTGATGTTGGGAGCCCCGGGATCACCCAATTGGCGGAGAATAAAGAGTGCGTCGAAACAGGCGTGAACATCCCAGTCAGGCTCGCGCAAATGCCAGGAACCATCGGGCATCTGGTCGCGTAGCACCCGGCTGATCATGGCATCGGCTTTGGGAGTGGGCTGGCCAATTAGCCGGAAATAATGAGCGGCATGAAAAGTGGCGGCGACATGATCCTGTAAATAACCATCTTCCTTTTGCTCACGGATAAGATAGTCGCGCATCTTGCTGTCAATAAAATCCGGCATTTTTTGTCCAACAGCGCAATAGAAAAGAGGGAAGAAACTCGTGGTGTACAGGGGAAGCTCCATAAACCTTCCTTCCTCGAAAAAATAATCAATGACGGGCATCGGGTCAAACCGGGGTGTTACACCCAGGATACGAAGGGATACGATTGCCTGGACTGTATTGTATAATTTGGCCAGCGGACTGGTTTGATCCATGCTTCCTGTGGATGGATAAAATGCGCCATCGGCTTTCTGGCAGGACCGGAAGAATGAAGCTGTTTTATCAGGATAGGGAAGAGGCCACCCAAAGGTCTCGCACAGGATTGTAGCGTATGCCGGAGATGCCAGGCCTGACAGTCCGGTATCGGAAGTGCCTCTATAAGACGGATCAATTCCCGGCCGAAATGAACCATCGGGATTGGCCACCCCGTAGATAAAATCCTTTATACCACTAAGGACATCAGGATCTTTACCCGCGCACGAATAAAGACCAAGGGAAATGCCGCTGGTGAACATGGCAGTGCGAATAAAAAACTCCCGGCGATTCAAATGGATCATGATTACAATTTATAGATAAATCGATTATTAATGTAATAAAATTTATCTGCAATGAATACAATTCATTCAGAAGACTCACCCTTTAGGGCACCTTTAGAAAGTTCGTTCTCCCAACTATTGTGAATGAGTGATGCTCTGTATTTGGGTACAAATATCAATTGCAGATGAACTTGTGTGTAGGTGTTTGCCATATGTTACATTCCTACGGGATTCTTTTGTTTTGTAAGATTTGTTGATTACTGATATTTCATCCCTACGGGATTCATGTTGGTTACTTAATCCCCATATTTTTCAGTAGATAAATAGCTAGAAATGCCGTTAGGCATGCCATATCGGTAATCCGGCAAATAAACTTCCAACAAATGCCGTAGGCATGATACCTCCTCCGGGTCATGAAAAATGTATTTTTCTCCATAATCCACTTCAAATTTATCCAGAAACAATTGATACTCATCCAAAAATGTTTGCTTCCTGTGATGTTCCTTTTGATTTTCGATATACCTTACCACATCCGGCAATTGTGATTTTGAATGCGAAAACGCCCCATAGCCCGATTGCCATTCAAAACGACCTCTGCAGAATTTGTTAGCATTTATCCATTGGGATGAGCCGGCTTTTACATCTTGCATCAAATCAGCCATGGATTGTGTAGGTCTGAAAACCAATAAGCATGTGCAATGGTCGGGCATTCCATTTATAGCAAGCCGTTTGTGTTTATTGGCTTGTACAATGCCGGTGATGTATTTAGGGCACCTTTATAAAGTTCGTTCTCCCAACTATTGTGAATGAGTGAATGCTCTGTATGTGGGTGCAAATATCAATTGCAGATGAACTTGTGTGTAGGTGTTTGCCACGTGTTACATCCCTACGGGATTCTTTTGTTTTGTACGATTTTGTTTATTACCGATATTGCATCCCTACGGGATTCATATTGGTTACGGCTGCAGCATCAATCTGAGTATTTCAACAGCCTCCTAGATGTTTTTAATCAAAAAAACCAGAGTTTTATCCTTTTTATAAGGTTTTTAATCGAATTTCTTTCAAAAGGAGTTCAGTGGACTCAATGATCTTCACTCAGTGACAGCTTCCATTAGATCTCCGGGGTTGGAAATGATGAATATTAGGAGTATATTTTCACGCCGGAAATCTACAATAAGCTTCCTTCGTCTCGGCCATGTCGGAAATCGATGATTTACGACATCTTTCGAGCAATTAAATAGCAAAGGCTTTTATCGTGTTTTCGGAAATTATTGTCATATTGTTTTCATCTGTTTCGCCCCGATGGGGTTATACATATTTTCTATTTCCGGTTCTACAAAGATTTTCTCCCTACGGGAGTAGAAATCAGAAACATCATTCATTTTGCTGCCTGATAAGATCCATAGGAGCAAAATCTTTGTAAAATATATCATTGGCTCTGGCTTAGTTCCAGCGGAGCGAAACGTTAGAAATCGATGACTTACGGCATCTTTCGAGAAATACTGTCTTACCTGTCATCGTGATATGACCTGATGACCATAACCCTCCTTCGGTAGCACATATTTGTTTTTAGATCAGTTATTATATTTAATTATATTTATTTTCAAGAGCATCTTCATTAGTAAAACCAAATAAGCACTACTATCATGAGAATAATTACATTATTACTACTGACACTGACATCCATTCAATGGTCAATGGCCCAAAGTCATCTGGAGGTATTGGGTAAAGCCCAGATCATCGATATGCCAAAGGACAATACGGCCGATAGTGTGGTTGTCCGGTTGGCGGATGGGACCCTGGGTGTACGGGATGTGTCGACATTGACAGGAGGCAGCAGCAGCCCCTGGTACCTGGGCAAGGATACCCTGAATGGCATCGTCTATTACATTTACCGGGGCAGCGACGGGATGGATCACGGGCTGATCGTGGCAAAAATGGAGTCTACATTCGCGTGGCAAAACGAAGCCTCATTGGTCCAAGCCAACCGGAGTTGGGACGGGGTGTATAACATGAGCCTGATGAATCAGGCTTTGTCTGCTGGCGGATTGACTTTGTTATCCTATGCGCTCTATTGGTCGAGTACGGAGAACGGTGCTACCGCGGCATGGGCCTTCGTCTTCATCGATGGCTACGCCATCAATCTCAGTAAGACGAATACTTTTAGAGTTCGTGCTATCCGGGCTTTTTAACACTTTGTCTATTTTAATTCCCAAAAAGGGGGTCCATTTTTTTGTATTCGTAAAGGTATTACTGTAATATTTATATTCAATGAATACAATTCATTCGGTCAATTAAGGTATCAACACCAACCTGTGTATTTCAACAACCTCCTTAGTAGCCCGGATTTTGAGTGACCGTACCGGCCGATAAATCGATTTGTGATTGGGGTATCGGTAACAGTTCATGTTTGCCGGGAACAAAATTCTTGCCATGTGCCTGCATCACGGAAGCTGCCCTGTCTGTGCGTAAGAGATCAAACCAACGGTGTTGCTCCATTCCCAGTTCTACCCGGCGTTCTTTCCAGATGAGATCCCGGAGCTCGCTCTGAGCCGTGGCGGTAATTGGTCGTAAAATCTGAGGAGGAAGAGTACCCCGGGCCCGGTCACGGATCATATTGACATATAACAAAGCCTGATCGCTCTGACCTAATTCGTTAAGCGCTTCTGCCACCATCAACAGGACATCGGCGTAACGGAGGATCCGGATATTGCCACCACCCTGATCACTTCCGGCACCAGTGGCCCTCTCTGAATCGGGAACCCAGGCTTTTTGATTATACCGTTCGTTAAACATCTCCGGATTGTCTGCTACGACATAGCTGCCATCCGGTACGACTTCTCCCACATAAAGCACGGTAGCCTCACGGCGAGGGTCACCCGGTTCATACGCTCTTACCAGGTCATCGGAAGGCCTGTTGAAGCCCCAACCCCGGGATGGCCGGATGCCCTGCACCTGATTAAACTGGGACCAGCCTCCAATTAAGGAGGGGGTAGCCTGAACCTCAAAAATAGATTCCGGACCATTTTCGCCTTCCTTAGTCCAGATACGGGCGTAATTGGGAGCCAGACTGTATTGCCCACTATTGATAACGGCCATGCCCATTTCAACCGTCTTATCATATTCCTTCCGGGTCAGGTAGACTTTAGCCAGGAGGCCCTGAGCGGCTCCTTTGGTGATTCTGCCCAGATCTGCCGCCGGATATTCAGATTTCAGAGGGAGTACTTCCGCTGCCTCGGTCAGGTCATTGATGATTGCTGTATATACTTCATCGACGGATGACCGGTTGATCCGGATATCTTCCCGGTTCAGAGGTTCTAAAACGAGGGGCAGTCCTCCCCACCAACGAACCATATTAAAGTGAAAGTAAGCCCGGAGAAACCTGGCTTCCCCCACGATCCGGTTGCGTAATACGGGGTCCATATCAATCCCCGGTACCTTGGCGATGACCCAGTTGGCCCGCTTAATACCCCGATAGTATCCCTGCCATGTCTCATCGACTATCAGACTACCGGCATCAAAGGTGAATTCATCCGCTACCTGTACCGGTGCACCATCGGAGGGAGTACTTCCTTTGTCGGCATCATCTGATATAATATCGGTCAGTGCGAGGTAAGCAAAGACATGCACACGAAAATCACGCAATGATTCGTACGTGGCATTAACCGATTGGATAGCATGTTCTGCCGTAATAAAAAAATTGTCGGAAGTCAGTTGACCCCGAGGTTTTTCTTCCAGAAAATCTTTTGAACATCCAATCAGAATGAAGACTATAAATAAGGTGAATATTGATTTCATTTTTTTTACCTTTTTGTGGTTATGCTTATTTTCCACATCCCTCCTCCGTTAGAAAGAAACATTTAATCCAACGTTGTAGGTTTTCGCTACCGGATAAATACCCCGGTCAATTCCTACGGACAATACATCGCCACTGCTAAATTCCGGAGCATATCCGGTATATGCGGTGGAGGTAAAAACATCCGTCCCACTAACATAGACCCGGAATTGCTGAACACTGAATTTTGTCAGAATGCGGGAGGGAATGGCATAACCAATGCTTATATTGCGGATCCGCCAATACGACCCATCCTCCAGAAAACGGTCAGACACTTCGTAATTATGACCTCCATTGGTCACCCTTGGTTCGCTGTTGCTGGTACCCGGACCGGTCCAGCGATCGAGATAGGAAACATCAAAATTGTAGGTACCAAACCGGGCCTGTTTCTTGGCATTAAAGATCAGGTTTCCCTGCTGGCCGGTGAAATCGATCGCAAAATCAAAACCGGCATATTCAAGACCGATAGTGGCACCCCAGATCAGGTCCGGAATAGCGCTGCCCAGGTAGGTACGGTCAGCCGTGGTGATGGCACCGTCTCCATTGGTATCGGCATAACGCAAATCACCGGGTACCTCCACCCCGATAGTAGGGTGCGAAGCGATCTCTTCGGTGGTTTGAAAGACCCCTTCTGTTTTGTAGCCG
>JBGTCB010001033.1:0-7928 GCA_041748995.1 Saprospiraceae bacterium
CTCCACCTCCGGAGGTGATTTCATTATCTGATCAACGGTAGCATGTGCATACGAATAATAATCGCTAAAATCTTTTTTCCAGAGCTGAACCAGATCGATTATTTCATCACGATCTGACAGGGGATAATTCTTTAAATCACCCTCGTCTGAAATCTGGTAGTACGATATAAAAGATTCTTTGGTGCCGTTGTTATCGAAGTCTGAATAGTAGATGTTGGCCGGATATTTCTGGTTGATTTTCATTTCAGTGTTTGAGCCCTGGTTACCGGCTACAAAATCAAGATCACCATCCTGATCAAAGTCTCCTGCAACGATACAACGCCACCAACCCGAACTATGAAGATCTCCCTCCAGAGGTATGACTTCCTTCACAAAATGACCACCCCTATTGGTAAATAACGTGATGGGCATCCAGTCACCCACTACCACAAAATCAAGTAATTGATCTCCATTATAATCACACCACAGGCCATCGGTAATCATACCTGCACCTTTTAATTCCGGTGCCACCTGGGAGGTAATATCGCGAAATATACCCTGGTCATTCTCCAGGATATAACTATCCACATCAACCGGATAAGAACCCGGCATCAATCGTCCACCCACCAGAAGATCCAGATCCCCATCCTGATCGAAATCTCCCGCACAAACCATAGAACCGCTGACATGCATCGTGGGAAGCGCCTCCGGATCATACACCAATCCTGCTGGTCCGGAATTCCGGTAAAACCGGTCCTGATACATGACTCCGGGCTTAAATTCCGAGCCACCGCTTACTACATATAAATCCTGATCACCATCCTGATCCGCATCGAAGATCAAGGCAGCAACATCTTCATAGTCCTGATGCCAGGGAAATTTTTCCTCCACAAATCTTCCATCGGGTTGCTGATAAAAAATGGAAGCAGGAAATCCCGCAGACCCACCGATAAAAATATCGTCGAGCGAATCACCGTTTAAATCACCAACCGCTACTGCCGGTCCGGACCGGGAAAAACGATAGGCAATGCTTCGATCTATTTTAAAATCCTGGTATTCATTTTCCTGGTGTACAAAACCGATCTGCAATTCGTCAGTACATTCTAAAAAATAAATTGAATCATGCTTTGTCCGGGAGCTGAAATCAAATAATTTTCCTGAAATAGAATCATAGACGATCTGGAATATTGTATCCACCTTTTCCGGTGTGATTTTAGTCATGGTTGCATCCGGCCAGACAATAATCAGAGAATCCACCCAATCCGCTTCTCCCAGACCGAAATGCACGTTTACATTAACGGATGATAAATAACCGCGACAAAGTTGCTTTTCCCAAAACTGCATTTTCTGATCAGCGTACAAATAAACTTTGGATCCGATGGCATCACGATTAAGTACCGGGCCAACCAACTGCAAACTGAGGTAATGACTATTGCCAAATGACCGGGTAATATTTTCATATAAAAAAACAGATTGATCAATATTATTGACCACCAATTCCAAATCACCGTCATTGTCAAGATCGGCCAAAAGAGCTCCATTGCTCAACGAGGCCTGACCCATACCCCAATGCATGGCACTATCTGAAAAAGTATATTCACCCTGATTTTTAAAAACAAAATTGGGAATTTTAACCGCCGGCATTTCGGCCATTAAGTGCAGATAGAGCGAATCCTGGGCAGACTGCGAAGCGAAAGCAGCACGATGACGCCGGTAAGTGATAAAATCCAGATCAGTGATATCCCGGTAATAACCAGTGGTGATGGTAAGATCCTTCCAACCATCATTATCTAAGTCACCAAAATTGGCACTCCAGCTCCAATCAGTCGCATGAACTCCAGCCAACTGACCAATTTCGCTGAAAGGCAATAAATCCCTGCCTTGATGATCAAAGCCATTATTTAATTGCAAGGTATTTCTTGTGTACTGTGGAGCATAGCCCATTTGCAGGGAAGCATCAAAAAGATCCTGGCTGGTATTCATTGCCATCATTTTCCGGCGACTATTTTTATAAGGCAGCATATCCGCTACAAAAATATCCGGTAAGGCATCATTATTGAAATCCGCGACATCATTACCCATCCCATTATAGCTCTGGTGTTGCAATAACTGATCGATGGAATTAATAAAAGAGCCATCCTGCTGATTTAAATACAACAAATCATTCGACAGAAAATCATTACTAACATAAATGTCCGGCCACCCATCCTGATTAAAGTCAGCGATGGAGACACCAAGTCCAAAACCCTCCATCTGAATTCCGGATTTTTGAGAAATATCCACAAATACCGGATGTTGACCATCCCGGGAGATATTTTCCAGCAACTTGTCGGTGGTAGGAGATTCTCCTTTATTTCTTGCTCCTGATGGTACATTGGTGCCTCTGAACTGATGAGCATGATTTAATAAATAAACATCAAGATCACCATCAAGGTCAAAATCAAAAAAAGCAGCCTGCGTGCTGTAAGAAGAATCATCCAATCCATATGCTCCTGCCATTTCCTTAAATGTCAAATCACCTTGATTGATAAATAGTTGATTTCTCCTTTTTTCCGGATCAGCATATCCGGACTGACAAACGTAAATATCGAGCCAGCCATCGGCATTGACATCCACCATGGTTACACCCGTTGCCCAGCCGGTAGTACCTGTTCCTGCCTCCATCGTAATATCCCTGAATTTTAAATTACCTTCATTGAGATACAACCGGCTGGAAACCTGATTTCCGGAAAAATAAAGATCGATGAGTCCATCCTGATTGATATCTCCTGCAGCTACTCCTCCTCCATTAAAAAAATACATATAATCGAGAATATTGAATGAGTCGGACAGAAAAAGCTGATTCTGAAAATCAATACCATGCATCGCAGGATCAAGTAACTGGAAACGGGTTACCGGGTTTTTTTCACATCCGGAAAAGACCAGTCCAAAACAACCCAATAAAACACCCAACAGCGTGACGGGTGAGGGAAAACATGACCGAAAATCCATTCCTTATTATGAGAAAGTTAGGACACAAATTAACACTTTCAGATTTCTTTCAACCTTTATCCATTTAAATCGCTGCAGGACTTACGAGCGCCGGCTATGATTTCCGGTAGTGTGGCCATCAAAAAATCTCGGGCAACAATAAATTGGCATAATAATTTTAGTTTTGTCCTGTATGTCTGAACAAAGGAACATAGAGGAAAGCATTGTCGGATCATTCCACATTGACCACAATAGTGCCATCCCCTTACACAAGCAGGTGGAAGATCTGATACGTGACCTGATCAAACATCCTTTCTACTCCCAGGGTGCTTTGCTACCGAAAGAAGTGGATATGTCCAAGCGGCTGGGAATATCCCGCAATACCATAAGACAGGCTACCAATAAGCTGGTGCATGAAAACCTGCTGGTCCGGAAGAAAGGAGTGGGCACCACCGTCGCCCGTCATACACTCACCTCCAAACTGGACAACTGGTTTAGTTTCAGTCAGGAAATGCATGAAAAAGGACTGGAGTTTATCAATTACAGTGTAAAAACTGGTACCCTCAAAGCCACTTCCGACATATCCAGGCATCTGCAGATTGAGCGGGGAAAGAAAGTTGTCAAGCTGGAGAGACTGCGGGGACTTGATGATGGCCCTTTCGTCTATTTCATATCTTATTTTCATCCCCGGATCGGTTTTAGCGGCAAAGAAGATTTCACCCGGCACCTTTATGAGATTATGGAACATGATTACGCAACCATACCGTCTATTTCGAAAGAAGAGATCCGGGCGATGCTGGCGGATGCGTTTCTTGCAGAGCAACTAAGTATCCGGATCGGTGATCCTATCCTTTTCCGAAAAAGAGTGGTTTATGACCCCGGTGAACGGCCGATTGAGTACAATCTTGGTTATTACCGGGCCGACCGCTTCTCCTATTCAATTGATATCAAAAGATAACTTCAGGAACAATACCTTTCAATAATTGCCTTAATGGAAATATTTATTTATCTATATTTGGTATGTTCAAACATATGAACATACCTGTCATGCCATTTATTAAGGATACCTGCCTGTTCATACGGGTCCTGACCGGGTTCCTGGTTTGTTGTGTCCTTTGGTCATCCTGTGAAGACCAGGAAATCAATATACCGGATGGTGCCTTGCAGGAACATACCGTCGACATTACCGGGGTCTGGAAAGTAAAAAAGGTTTTGCTGAACAATGTCGATATCAGTCAGATATTTGACTTTGATCAGATAAGCCTCACCTTAAAAATGAACCAGATGCCGACCGATTTTGAGATTGAAACCGGGACCGCACCTTTTCCGGTACAAAATGGCGGTCGGTGGGAATACAATGATCCCGCATATCCTACATCTATGGTGTTTATATCGGATGGAGGTGAAGAGTCCGTTCAATTTGCCACACCGCCCATCTCCGGAGAGTCATTTTTTACAGTTTCCTTTTCATTGGGATGTGCAGACAACCTGTACACGTATTTCTTTGAGAAAGTATCGACATGAAACCAGGACCCAGCGATATCTCTACTTTCAGGCGACTGTCTATTCCGGCACTTATCATCCTGCTGATGCTGGCCAGCTGCTTTGAAATCAAAAGGGTCAACCAGCCGTCTTCGGCGATGGTGGGTGAAGAGATAACCGTCACGCTCGATGTTGAAATTACCGATGATGCCGGCAGCATACTGATTTTTGGCTTTTGTGCACCCCGGGCCTGGAGAGCCGCATCGCATACTCAGGTTTCCTTTGTAAGCAGTATCGGCAATAGCACGATGTCCCTGATCGATCCGAATGAGGTTGATCCGGAAAATAAACGACCCTGGGCGGTACAAATCACTGAACGGGTTGGGTTTGGTGGCAACTATGGCGAAATGGAGTGGATTGTCTTTAAAGCTGACAATAGCTTCACTCCACCGACCAGTACCAGTGCAGATGATCCGATCACCGGCACCATTACTTTAAAGACTAAAGTTGGTGAAAGCAATCTCATCACTCAATTGGGATATTTTCTTGGTGAAGCCGAATGGGGATACCTCAATGATGATTCGAATTCAAAATTTTTCTTCGAACAAACCTGCCTCGAAGTACAGGGGGCTTCGGGCCAGCCTCAGGATCTTTGTGGCCCAGCACCCCGGCAGCTAATTGCTCCGGAGACTTATAATTTTAATGACTTGTTGATCATTACGTTTGATGCAAAGGAAGACACAACCAGCCTGATTGGCTATGACCGGGTCTTTATGTGTTCTCAAGCCATCCACTTAAATGGTATTTCTGAAATCTGCGAAAGATCGTCGGTCACCGAGATGAAACGCATTGGCACCGATCTTTGGCAAATCGCTATTTGGCCTCCATCCTATTATCAGGTGGACGGTGAGTCGATCTCGGAATTGTCCATCAATTTTCAGGATGAAACCGGTCAGGTCATTGTCAGGAATGTGAGTGGTCGTGATTTTCAGGTACTGACAAAATGTTTTTAACTGCTTTATGAAACTAGTGAGACTGATCATTTTTCTTTCAATTTCCTGCTGTCTGATTGCATCGGTGGCCGGGCAGGAAATCGAGTTAAATGGCGTCGTAAAAGACGCTTTGACAGGAGAGTCATTGATTGGAGTAAACGTTCTTGTCAAAGATGGATCGACAGGTACCACCACCGATCTGGATGGTAGCTTTCTTTTAAATACCCAACCGGGAGTGATTCTTGTGTTCAGTTATATTGGTTACCGGTCGCAGGAGATTTCAGTAGGTAATCAGAGACAGTTTGACATCAGTTTGGAGCCTGAGATTGCCGGACTCGATGAGGTGGTAGTGATCGGCTATGGTAAAGTTCAGAAAAGAGACCTGACAGGATCCGTTTCTTCGGTCACCGAAGAGACTATCCGGTCGAGCATTTCACTGTCAGCCGATCAGGCTTTACAGGGAAGAGCAGCCGGAGTCGTCGTACAACAAAACTCCGGTGAACCGGGAGCGGGCACCAGCGTGCGTATCCGGGGCACCAGCTCCATCAGTGCTGGCAACGAACCCTTATACGTCATTGATGGAATTCCGATCCTGACTTCTTCCTCCGATATTTCTTCATCCGCTGCCAAGGGAACGCCGCAGAATCCACTTTCGACAATCAATCCCAATGATATAAGTTCCATAGAAATCCTTAAAGATGCTTCAGCTGCGGCAATTTATGGAGCGAGAGCCGCCAACGGAGTTATTCTGATAACCACAAAACGGGGAGAATCCGGTAAAGCAACGGTTGATCTGAGTTTTTACTATGGTCTGCAAGAAATAAGAAATCCTTATACTTTGCTTAATGCCACGCAATTTGCTCAATATCAAAATGAGTCAAATTTCTATGCCGGAATAGGGAGAATTTATAACAATCCCTCCCAATTTGGAGAAGGAACCAACTGGCAGAATGAAATATTTCAACAGGCTCCCATGTCCAATTATGAATTATCGTTCAAAGGGGGCAATAAGGACATGCAATATGCAATTTCCGGGGGCTATTACCAGCAGGAAGGTATCATCGTCGGCTCTGACTTCAACCGCTATAATTTTCGTTCCAACCTGGATGGCCAGATCAGTTCGAAATTAAAGATCAGCAATAGCCTGATGTTTAGTCATACGAACAGTAACCGGGTGGCAACCGATGATAATGCAGCATTTGACGGGGGAACGATCACAGCGGCACTGGGCTTTAGTCCATTGGTGCCGGCAAGAGGTGCCGATGGCAGGTTAACCCAGAAAAACTTTGCCGTAGATGATAACGGCAACCTGATCGACGGTACCCAAACCGATGCACAGGGCAGACCGATCTCCGAAAAAGTCTTAAATACATTTGCCAATCCATTGCTGAAATTATTGGATTCACCCAGTGAGTTAAAGACAAACCGGGTGATCAATAATTTGACCGCCATTTATGAGATCACACCGGATTTAAATTTTAAATCCAGCTTCGCCATTGATTTTTCATCCAGCCGGGGTGATCAGTTCACTCCCCGGGCCAGTCGGGCAGGTGGGGAATCTTTTGCGAGTTCGGGTTCAATTACCAGCACATCACTACTAAATGAAAACACCTTAAATTACCAAAAAACTTTTGGTCAGCATAAATTGGGATGGGTTGTCGGAACATCGGCACAAAGGGCAAAAATATCATCACTTAATGTGCAGGCCATTGATATTAAAAATGATGTTTTAGGATATAATAATTATGCGATTGCCCGTGGTTCCAGTCTGAATACCGATTTTTCGGAATTCACTTTCTTGTCCGGTTTAGCAAGGATTAATTATGCATTTTCCGATCGATACCTGTTTACCCTAACCGGCCGATCGGATGGTTCTTCAAAATTTGGTACCAATAATAAGTGGGGATTCTTTCCTTCCGCTTCGTTAGGCTGGGTGATTTCTGAAGAACAATTTCTGCGCAATTCAGGAGCAGTTGAATTCCTGAAAGTAAGACTGGGTTATGGCATCATCGGTAATGAATCCATTGGCCCTTATTCGTCGCAGGCATTATTAGTACCCGTTGATCTGGCCTTTAATGATGCACTTACCATCGGTTTCGAACCTTTCTTTTTTCCAAACAGTGATCTTCGCTGGGAGTCAACAGAACAGTTTAATGCAGGACTGGATTTTTCAACCGCAGAGGGCCGTATCCAAATCACGACCGATTACTATATAAAAAACACTTTTGACCTGCTACTATCAACCGATGTACCTTTGTATTCAGGATTTCCGAGCGTTTTTAGCAATGTGGGTGATTTGCGAAATACCGGTTTTGAATTCAGTATTTCCAGTCGTAATCTTTCTGGTCCGGTGAGTTGGAATACCGATTTTAATATTGCCTGGAATCAAAACACCATTACCAATCTGGCCGGCAGAGACGAGATACCCAATAGTGCCAGCCTTGTTGGAGTGGAAAGTTGGGCTATTCTTAAAGAAGGAGAAGCGGTTGGTCGCTGTTTTGGATT
>JBGTCB010001034.1:0-4247 GCA_041748995.1 Saprospiraceae bacterium
CGGGAAGGGTTCTGCCACACCAGTTTATACCTAGGCTTCTTCCTCAGCACTTCTAAGTTAGATTATTATAACTACAACCACTTTTGTATTAAGGATCCGGGTTTAACGGAAAGTAATAAATCCGGATGGGCAACTGGTGTATCATGAATTTCTATCGCCTACTTTCGCTTTTTCTTTTTTCCTTTGAATTTTTTAAGCTGGTGAGGATCAGGCTTTGGCAGAGATTTTTCTACCAGAATATCCGTGTCTTCATAAGTGGCTTTTCGAAAACCCGAGATCACTCTGTCTTCGAGGCCATTTTCAATTTCAAAAAAGGAAAAGGATTTAAGCATCTCGATTTTTCCAATGTCAAAATCACTGCCTTTCATATATCGATTGATGATGCTGATCAATTTGGTCGAATCCAATTGATGCTTGGTTCCAAGATTGATATAAAACCGGGTAAAGTTATTCGGATACTGGATTTTTTTCGGATAGTCGGATATGGCCGTATCTATGTTTTTCTTTTTCGGATGGTCGTTTTTTGGTGCAGTTGGCCAGCTTTTTTTACGTAGTTCATCTGGCATCAGAAGACTGAGAAACCTTCCAATGAGTTCCTGCCGGCTTAAATGAAAGAGTTTTTGATCAATAGAGGGGATATTTTTTATTAATTCGGGATGTTCCAAATGGACTTCCATTAATTTATCGGTAATGTCATTCATTTGATGACCTATTATTTCTTCGGGATCCGGTAAAGTAATTTCGTTGAACTTAATGCCCGTTTTTCGGGTAATAAATTGCAGCCTCTTCATGTCTCTTCTATCTAAAAGACAAAGACATTCACCTGATTTACCTGCCCGGCCCGTTCGTCCACTACGATGCACGTAGGCCTCTGGCTCATCCGGAAGGTCAAAGTTGATCACGTGAGTCAGATCAGTCACGTCAAGACCCCTGGCAGCTACGTCAGTTGCTATCAGGAGATTAATCTGCCGGTTTCTGAAGCGGTTGAGAACGTTGTCCCGATGTCTTTGAGAAAGGTCGCCATGCAAAGCATCAGCCCGGTACCCTTCCCTCTCCAGATCTTCTGCCAGCTGTGCAGTATCTTTTCTGGTACGGCAAAAAATGATAGCATAGATGTTCCTGTGAAGAGAGAGAAAAAATGTCAGGAATTTGAACTTTGACTTATTAGGTACCAGATAATATCCATGATTGATGGTTGCGGTAGATCTTACTCCCTGATCTGCCCAGATTTTAACCGGATCCGTCATGTAATTGTTTGCGATTGAAGTAATCGTCGATGGCATAGTAGCAGAGAAGAGGAGGGTTTGTTTGCTTTTGGGAGTGGCAGCTAGAATCTTATCCAATTCATCTTTAAAACCCATCGATAACATTTCATCGGCTTCATCCAACACCAACCAACGTACATGATTGAGCTGAAGCTTGTTACGGTTAATAAGGTCTAATGTTCTTCCTGGAGTACCTATCACCATGTGACATCCTTTCTTAATAGCACTGATTTGCTGTGTCATACTGGATCCACCATAGACTGCCACTACCTTAAAACCTTTGAGATCCCTTGCATACGATTGAATATCATTGGTGATCTGAAGACACAATTCTCTGGTGGGACAAAGTACAATGGTTTGTATCTGATTGATCTCAATGTGCGTGCGGTGAATGATAGGCAGGGCAAAGGCGGCAGTTTTACCAGTGCCTGTGTGTGCCATCCCGATAAGATCCTGGTCAGAGCTCATCAAATGACTGATAGCCTTATGTTGAATAGGTGTTGGGCTGACAAAATTGATTCGCTGAAGTGAGGTGAGTAATTCAGGCTTAAGCCCTGACTCGGAAAATGATTTCATATCGAAATTTTAAAAAAAAAGAACGGAAACAGACAATTAGAATGTCCGGTGTCCGGATTCCTCAGATGAAATAAGGTGCTGGAGTTCGAAAATGAATGGGTTTGCAAAAAAAACCCGTATATCTTTTATCGTCGACGATAGTTTCCCTGGGTCTGTTTTCCCTTAGGATTATTGCCTTTTCTATTGTAATTTCTTCTGGGTTTGGCATTGGGATTCCAAAGCGGCCCCTCACCGAGTTCGGGGGGGAGCGGTATTTTCATAATATCGGCTTCGATCAATTTTTCGATACGGGCAAATTTTGGGATATCATCTTCATTTATTAGCGTAAGAGCTACCCCGGTGGTTTCTGCTCTGGCGGTTCTGCCTACCCGGTGCACATAATCTTCGGCATCAGAGGGTACATCATAATTAATAACTAAATTGATGTCTTTGATATCAATGCCCCGGCTCAGAACATCGGTAGCTACTAATACCCGGATCTGCTTTGATTTAAATTTAGCCAGGACTTCCTCCCTTTCATTTTGTTCGAGATCAGAAGAAATCTCAGCGACATCATTAGTGCCACTTTGCAGGGTTCTTGATATTTGATTGACTTTCTTTTTAGTAGAAGCAAAAATTAGAATGCTTTTGTATTCCTTTTTTCCGGTAATTAATTTTCTGATCAATTGTGCTTTTTGATCCTCATGTACCATGTAAGCAGCCTGTAAAACACCTTCTGCAGGTTTACTCAATGCCAGGGTTATTTCAAATGGGTTATCGAGTATTTTTTTTGCCAGCTGTTTAATTTTAGGCGGCATAGTAGCGCTAAACATGAGATTTTGGCGCTTTTTTGGCAAAAAAGAAATGATCTTCTGAATGTCTTCATGAAATCCCATATCAAGCATCCGGTCAGCTTCATCGAGGATCAGATGACGTATTTTATCCAGCTTGACATAACCCAGATTCAGGTGTGAGATGAATTTACCAGGAGTAGCCACAATGATGTCAGCACCCTTGGTCAATGCGACTTTTTGCTGATCCCATTCCGAACCATCACCTCCGCCATAGATCGCAATGGATTCTACATTGACAAAATACCCCAGTCCCTGTATCTGTTGATCGATCTGAATGGCCAATTCTCTGGTCGGGACAATGACCAGGGTTTTAACCGAATGGTCATTGATCTCGGATAAGATATCCAGGATGGGCAGGATAAATGCAGCTGTCTTGCCGGTTCCGGTTTGAGCACTCGCCAACATATCCCTCCCGGCTAATATTTGAGGTATTGCCTGCTGCTGTATGGGGGTTGGAGTCTCAAATCCCATATACGAAATGGCTTCCAGCAATGATTCATGAAGATTGAGCTCCCTAAAATTCATTGATAAGGATGATCGTTTTGGTGTTAAGTGGACAAAGATACGAAGATTATCCAAGTGAAGGGTTATTTGTAGCCATAGTGGGACCAATCGATCCCGGTGTATTATGCGCACCTGGTTTTGCGCCCCCCTTCGGCTTTATGGAGTCACTCAGCCATCCAATTCCAGCTCAGGCTCCGGATTTTCAAAAATTACCTATCTTCCAGAAAATTAGAATCAATGAAAAACTTATTGTTTGTAGCTGCACTTCTGATGATTTTTGGTAGTGCTACCACCAAAATGATAGAACAAGATAAGGAAGGTTGGATTTCCTTATTTGATGGTCATTCACTCAGTGGTTGGAAAGTATCGGATAATCAAAAATCTGTTCGTGTGGAGGATGGTGCAATCGTGACTAATGGTACGAGGGCACATGCCTTCTACGACGGACCGGTACAAAACCATAACTTCAAAAATTTCGAGTTTAAAGCTGAAGTGATGACTTTTCCCAATGCTAATTCCGGTATATATTTTCACACAGAGTATCAGGCGGAAGGCTGGCCTTCAAAGGGCTATGAAGTTCAGGTAAATAATTCACAATCTGATTGGAGGCGTACCGGTAGTCTTTATTCGATCCTGGATGTTAAAGAAACTTATGTCAAAGACAATGAGTGGTATACGGAATATATTAAAGTAGAAGGGAAAAGGGTGATTATTAAAATAAATGACATTGTGGTGGTTGACTACACGGAGCCCGACAACCCATTAAGGGAAGAGGGTAGTAAAGGACGAGTCATTTCAAGTGGCACTTTTGCTTTGCAGGCCCATGATCCGGGTAGTAAAGTGAAGTTCCGGAATATTATGGTGAGACCATTACCGTAGCTGGTGCTGCATTTTTGAAGTATCTGATATTAGTGATGAGCTTATTTTTCGTCAGATCAGGTCTGAGATGTGACCGGACTGGTGCTGACCGGATAGGTGCTGACTGAGAGCGTCAGTAGTCAGTAGAAGCGAAACCGAGCATAGTATTCATTACGTGATGCTGCACTAGAAAGGCAATTCTTGCAGGTCG
>JBGTCB010001035.1:0-1504 GCA_041748995.1 Saprospiraceae bacterium
TTTTCGGCCTGCGCTCCGAAGAGCGGGCAAAACTCCAATATGGAATCATCACAAAAACAAGACACCTTGGAATTACTTGTAGGAACTTATACCGATCAGGAGAGCAAAGGCATTTATCTCCTGGATTTTGATCCGGAAAGCGGAACCCTCTCCAATAGAAGATTGGTGATCGAAACCCCTAACCCTTCATACCTGGCTATGAGCAAAGACCGACAATATGTTTTTGCGGTTAATGAAGGCGACGCTGGTAAGGTATCTTCGTTTAAATGGAATGAGGACCGTAGTGCGCTGATGCCGGTTAATCAACAGCCTAGTGAAGGTGATGCACCATGCCATATGGACTTGAATGATGAGGAGAATTTGTTGGCTGTAGCTAACTATAGTTCGGGAAATGTTTTAGTTTTTGGCCTGAATGAAATGGGCATGATTGAGGATACGCCATTAAACTTTCAACACAATGGCAGTGGACCGGTCAAGCCAAATCAGTCTGCTGCCCGGGCCCATTGTGTGAAGTTTGCACCGAATGGAAAATATCTGTATGCAGTTGATCTTGGGATTGATCAGGTTATTAGTTATCCGGTCAGTGATGACGGGGTGGTGGGAGAAGCGGTCTCCCGGGTCACCTTAGATCCGGGTGATGGTCCCCGGCATCTGGCATTTCACCCATCGAAAGATTTCGCTTTTGTGGTTAATGAATTGTCCAGTACGGTCGTCTCTTTTAAGGCCGATCATCAGAGTGGTAAATTGGAGCGCATTTCCAAAGCCAACACCCTGCCGGATGGTTTTGACGGGAAGAATTATTGTGCGGATATTCATGTGAGCAGCAATGGGAAATTTCTCTACGCGTCAAACCGGGGTCACCATAGCATTGCTATCTTTTCCATATCTGAAACCGGAGATTTGGAAAGGATCGGAATTGAATCGGTCCGGGGAGATTGGCCGAGAAATTTCATTCTCTCACCAGATAACAAGTTCCTGCTGGTTGCGAACCAAAATTCCAGCAATATTACCGTCTTTGAGGTCAATCCGAAAACAGGTTTATTGACCTTTACGGGGAATCAGGTGACTGTCTCCCGGCCGGTAGCCCTGAAATTCTAGCCAGAAAAAAGTTCTCTACAGTCTACTGGAATCTCATAGAGGCAAAGTTAGGTAGGTACACGCCTTTAGCTCCCTTTTTTCTTATTCCTCTTTTTGGAAAACATCCACGGAATTATCTCCGGTTCCTGGAAAGCCATTTTAAATGATTCACCATGTCCGGCCCCAGGGTATTCTGTATATTTTACATCGGCATCGGCTTCTTT
Source organism: Saprospiraceae bacterium (assembly GCA_041748995.1). Classification (GTDB taxonomy): domain Bacteria; phylum Bacteroidota; class Bacteroidia; order Chitinophagales; family Saprospiraceae; genus JABDMH01. The sequence goes on from JBGTCB010001035.1 coordinate 1,302, forward strand.
GAGTAAGCGGAACATCGTACGCGAACCAGCAACCGGATTGGACTTTTCTGCATCGCCATGAAAGATCCAGAAGGGGATATGTTTAATCTTTTGCACCTGTGACGGATCAGAGAATCCCGCCATCGGTACAGCTGCGGCAAATAGTTCTGGTCTCCGGGCAGTAAATTCCCAGGTACCAAACCCACCCATGGATAATCCGATCA
>JBGTCB010001036.1:0-1984 GCA_041748995.1 Saprospiraceae bacterium
GTTCCTATCTCGGAGGTGAAAGTCTTTGCCATGGTAATTAATTTTCTTCTTTTTCCGAAACATAGATTACACGCATCTTACGTATTTTACCGAAGGTGAGACCACTCAGTAAGACATCACCCAGAGTCACCCGGTATTCTACACTATGAAATCTTCGGGAGCCAATGTCTTCCAGCTTCATAACGTGGTTGTGGACTACGGACAATTTCAAACTTTCTTTGACGGTATTTATTTGTTTGTTTTTGTAATACCCTTCTTCATTATTTAATTCATCGGGTCGGGCATCGCATGTTTGCTGGCGATGACCACAGAATAGCCGATTGACATAGTCATTAGTATGACTAGGATGAAATAATGCAGATGGGATATGGTTCGCATGTTTTGATTTGTTTCATATGCTTACCATAGATTTTATTTGTTTCCTGGAAAATCAATTTTTCTTTATAATCTATGGACAGATAGGGTAGGGTGTAACTATATAGTTGTAGAGAGTAAGCAGGACGTTACCGAAAAATAATAATTTTCATTAGATCATTGCAGGATTCGGGCTATCTGAGGAGAATTTGTTGAACGTACGGCTAAATTTCCTCAATCGATTTTAACCACCTCTTTACTTTGATTCTAAAATAGTCTATCTTTAACATACAGGTTGCAGACTTCCCTGATTCTATGAGTGGTTAAAATTAATCAGTTAGGCCATGGCCCGTCCTATCGTCTTGCTTACTTTTGCCAACCAACCGAATAACTCATTTCTCGACCTGAGTAATGAGGATGATGCAATATTTAAACTCTTTAACAGGTTTGGAAACGGGGATGAGCTTAAAATAATTCGGGATCAGTACACCTCGACCGATGAATTGATCGACCATTTTCAAATAAATCCTGATCAGATATCTGTTTTTCATTTTGGTGGCCATGCGGGAAATGATACCCTGCACCTGTCGGATCAGGCAGCCCGAAAACAGGGATTGGCTGCCTTGATGGGTAAGCAAAAAAACCTTCGCATCGCGTTCCTTAATGGTTGCAATACAAGAGAGCTGGTCGATGAACTTTTAGCAGGGAATGTACCGGTAGTTATTGCCACAACCCGGGAAGTACAAAACAAGCCGGCTGTTGAATTGGCCGTCCGCTTTTACACTAAACTTACCGCTGGCTCCACCATCAAAGTGGCATTTGAGGAAGCCAGAGATGCAATAAAAACCATCAGCGATGTGGATATAAATTTCCGGCATACAGGGCACCGATCCGGTACTGACGAGTTACAGGAAGATGCTTTTGCCTGGGGTTTATATTATAAAGATCCTAAAGCGCTGGAGTGGAGGCTTAATCAAGCCATCGCGGATGTGCATAATGTTTCCCGGAGTTTTTGGTTTCGTTTTATTTTCCTGTTGCTGATTCTCTTTGGGCTCTTTTCCTGGGCTAACCGGCATTTTGGAACGGCCAGTACCGCTTCTTTCCTTTCCATCGGACCACTGGCAATCGTAGGTATCCTATTTTTTCTTAAAAACATCTTTCAAAATATTTCACCTGTCATTTCGGAAGGTTCCAACAGTCTTTCAGCATTTTTTTTAAAAACACCCGTGCTATTATCCATCGGATTAATTGCATTTGTCAGTGCTTTGATCGGATCGTCCATTGTTGTACAACATGATGACCTGGAGAAGATTGGTTTAGCGGTAACGGATCAGGAGGGAGATTCAGTTCAGCAGTGGCAATTGGAAACAAGTGGAGACAAAAGAAGCAGACTTTTTCTGCTGACGAATCCGTTTTCCAGGCCTGTGAAATTGCATGTTGATGGATATCAACCGACCGACATCTGGCTAAGTCCATTTATTGGCAATCGACTTTCAGTTGATAGTTTACAGGCAAAGGCGGCTTTACTTATACGACTCGCCGTCCCCGATTTTCAATTGGCACAGCGGATCAATATTCGTATCGATAGATTGTCGGGCGATCCAATCATAGTCAATTCTATAAACAAAGC
>JBGTCB010001037.1:0-3206 GCA_041748995.1 Saprospiraceae bacterium
TGTTACTTTTTGCCACCAAAAAGTAAGAAAGAAAATAAAAGCAAACATCCAAACAACAGAATCCAGCAGAAAGACGGAAAACAGTGAACCACCCTGACACAAATAATCGTGTGGTTCTTAAAAATCGATTAAAATTGATCATTAATTGATCATAAAGAGTTGAAAATAGCTTTTTCGTGTACCTCACTCCTACAATGAGGATTTGACGGACCCACATAAATGTCTGAAATACAAATATATAGGCTCAAAGACAGTTCAAGAACATGTTTAGGATTTAGTGGAAATTTACGTAATATGAAATCAGCACCCTTAATTTTTAGACGCATATGTTAATTTTTGTTGATAGAGAAGATAGGTTAGGATTCTTAGGGCTTTACTTTTCTTTTAAATTACCAAATAAATTTATTTTACTTTGAATGCTATTATAAACCTTATGAAAGAACCATACAAAATACCGGCCCAAACTCAAATTGGTCATGTTCACCTTAAAGTGGCTGACCTTGGTCGTGCGCTTGAGTTTTACCGGGACTTATTAGGATTCGAAGTCACCTTGCTTTATGGAAGTCAGGCGGCATTTATATCAGCAGGAGGTTATCATCACCATATCGGTCTAAATACCTGGCATAGCAAAGGTGCACCTCCGGCAACCAGAGCCAGGGTCGGGTTATATCATACGGCCATACTGTATCCAACCAGAAAAGACCTTGCTCTTATTTTTGACAGACTGCAAAAAGCTCAATACCCGCTAACCGGTGCAAGTGACCATGGTGTTTCAGAAGCATTGTATCTTGACGACCCGGACGGTAACGGGGTAGAATTGTATTGGGACAGACCAAAGGAATTTTGGCCGGTTAAAAACGATGGTTCCCTGGACATGTTTACCATTGGACTTGACCTGGAGGATTTATTGAAAGAGATTGTTGACGACTGAAATAAACCTCATAAAATAAAATGAATAGCATATTTTTTCTGTCATTCTTCTTAAACAATCATAAACTGAATCTTATGCCAGCAAAAGGAAAAATTATAGCAAATCAGCAAACCGGTGATACGTATGAGTTTCTTGAAACATCCAAAGACACCAATGGAAAGCGTGTTGTTATGAGATCAACGATTAAAAGCAAAGGACAGCTTGTACCAAGACATTTTCATGCACTTCAAGATGAGACATTTGAAGTAATTTCGGGACAACTGACTGTTTGGTTAGACGGAAAAATTACAACCGTTTCAGTTGGAGATAAAGTGATGCTTCCCAAAAATAAGCCACATAACCACTACAATGATGGCGATATTGACGTTACCTATATTCATTCTGTGACGCCAGGTTTAGACTTTGACTATTTAATTGAAAATCTCCTGGGACTTGCCGCTGACGCGAAAAGTAAGAATGGAAAATATGGCTTAGTTCAGGAGTTGGTGACCCTTAAATATCTTGACAGCAAATCATATCTTGCGGATCTCCCGCTTGGAATCCAAAAAGTTTTAATGAATACAATTGCACCGATAGGCAGGCTATTTGGATATCGGGCTATTTACAAAAAGTACTCAGGAATAGAAAAATAAGACTCTGATCACCTACCCCCGGTCCAGGAAGCAGTTAACAAAACTCAATAGAGTTTATGACAGGAAAACCTTGAAAAAGGAGTTTCCACATATATAGAGTGGAAACTCCATAATTTGGTTCAACCTCCAAGGGTAAAAGAGGCAAACTTCGTCTCGGCGATCGGTCACAGCATTTCGCAAATAATACCTACGCCGCTATATCTGATATGAATAAAATTAATCGAATATTCTGAAAAATCTTCTGCTAATCGTCCTGGGGGCAAAGACAATCAACCACTCTACTAAGTTCGGTAACCTTCTGCCGATTCGCGTTATACTTATTCCTATTTTAATTACAGAATTCACAGATCCTCCAGTGCAATTCGTCGTTTATATTGTTTGAGTTTTTTGAAGAAGGTCGGAGTAAGTCCGGTCACCCGTTTAAACTGGCTGGACAGGTGTGCTACACTACTGTAGTTCAGGTTATAAGAGATTTCGGTAAGATTGAGTTCATCGTATAAAAGCAGTTCCTTTACCCGTTCGATTTTATGCGTTATAATATAATGCTCAATTGTGGTACCGGTAGATTCGGAAAAAAGATTGGCGAGATAAGTATAATTGTGGCCGAGATTTTTGCTGAGATAATTTGAAAAATTTATTTTGGGCTGCTCATCTGAATAATGAATCATCTCCACGATGATGTTCTTGATCTTTTCAATCAGCACAGCCTTTTTGTCCTCCATCAATTCGAGACCGGAGTTCAATAGGATGACCGCGAACTGACTACGCTGAGCCGCAGTCAGACCTCCTTTAATCTCCACTTTCCCCAGTTCTATGAAACCATGCTGTAAACCCAAGCTTCTCAATGCCTCCTTCACTACCATTTTGCAGCGAATCGAAACCATGTACTTGATATATAGGTTCATGCACCAATGAAAAAATGTTTTGAAAGAACAAAGCTAGTAACTGTCCAAGTTACAAAAAATTTGGCTTAATCCATGCAATTTCTCAAGTTTTGGTAGGTGCGATCATGGTTACAGTGCAGTTCTGCTTGAAATTTTATCTATACACCGCCTCTTCCCTATCAATCTGTATGTAATAATCTACTGGATCCGAGCCCTGGAGCCCCATTTGGTTTAAGGCACCCCAAAGATATTCCGTTTTATGGTCGGAATTAGCTGATCATGTGGTTCCAGATTTTCAGAGAATACAAAAAAAACCGTCCTGAATTGTTTCAGGACGGTTACATTGATGATCTTGGGATAGATCGGTTGGTTTTAAAACCAGTTACACGAGGTAACTAAAGCCAAGCTTTTTTAAAATAGAGTGCAGATCAATATCACCCCTTTGGCTTGACCAATAAGAAATAGGCGGTATCATAATTCAATGATTGATCTTATATTTAAAACGGGTTACCGCCCAAAAAATAGTTTGAGTCATTCGATTTATGTTAACCCGGCTTACACCGATTAATTATTTCGACCATTAAAGTCTCTCAATTCCCTGTTCAATTCGTCCATGTCCCTATTGAATTCCGATTTGAAAGTGTGCCAATCATTTTTGCCATTGGCTTTGTAGTCAGTCAGTTTCCTGCTCATTGCAGTGTTTTTTCTTTCGAGAGAAGCAATCTTATCTCTGTAATCGGCTCTTAGTTCCTCCTTCTC
>JBGTCB010001038.1:0-3467 GCA_041748995.1 Saprospiraceae bacterium
TATTTCTTCTTCAATTGCTGTTTACCACTAATTTTCCTCGCTGATTTAAGCAAAGCAGTATCAAAATCACCCTGATCAATCATCTTTTCGACTGATCGGCAGCTGATGGTCAGTAGGAGCAGGGTAAATAGGGAAATGATCTTCGTTTTCATGACATCCGTCTTTTAATACATAGACGGAGATTTTGTCTTTAGCAGATCTTAATAAGGTGTTAATCTTTGATTTCTTTTTTTCAAGGCTTTTATAAAAATCGGGTAGCCATAATTTTATTGCTGTGGCAGGGAAGCGATTTTAGTATTTTTAATGCTGTGAGTAAAATCCTTAACTGTGAAAATTAACCGCAGAAACTGGCTGAAATCGGCGTCAATCGCCACCGCAACCGGAGCATTTCTTTCGCCATATGTTCAGGAGTCTGATTTTGTCAATTTTTTGACACCCGATTCAGCCAATGGTATAGTCGTTTTAAATTCAAACGAGAATGCCATTGGGCCATCCGATAACGTCATAAAAGCCATTAATCAGTCGGTTAAAGAATCTAACCGGTACCCCTGGCAAACCCGCCAGTTACTGATTGACCAAATTTCCCAACTGGAGGGCATTCCCGCGGAGAATATAATTTTGGGCTCCGGTTCCACGGAGATTCTTCAGCTAGCCGGGTTGGCTTTCGGAGCGAATGGAGGTACGATCGTCTCAAGTTATCCTACTTTTCCTATGATGATGCAGCATGCTGCAGGGTTTCAGTCTAAATGGATCAAGGTGCCATTAGACACCGATTTTAATCACGATCTGCAATCAATCGCCCAGGCAGCAAAGGGTTCTCAACTTGTTTATATTTCCAATCCCAATAATCCGGTGGGTATGATGACACCGGTTGCAGATCTCATGAAATTTTACCATTCAATTCAATCGGACACTGTGGTGTTCGTGGATGAAGCCTATATCGAATTTACCGAACCTGGGTTAAAAGCTTCGATAGCCAACCAGGTGTTGTCCTCAACAAACCTCATTGTTGCCCGTACATTCTCCAAAATCTATGGAATGGCTGGTCTCCGGGTAGGTTATGCTTATGCCCATCCGGATTTGATCAAAAGAATGCAGCATTATCACATAGGATTTGAAATCAACATACCCATTACTTCCCTTCATGCGGCAGTAGCCGCTACCGCTGATCAGAATTTTGTTCAACATTGCAAAGCTGAAAATAAGAAGGTTCGGCAAATGATTTACGATGCTTTTGAATCCTGGAAAGTATCATATGTGCCCTCCGTAGCCAACTTTGTCTATTTCCAAACCCGAAGATTTGCACCGGATATTGTCAGTCCTCTGGAAAAACAACAAGTTATGATCCTGGCCTATCCTGATCAGCCCGGATATGCCCGGGTGAGCATTGGCACGAAGGAACAGATCCAGCGTTTTCTGGACTGTATTGAGTTATATTTGGCTTAGATAGCAATCGGGAGGGCGATTTTTCGTTCTCAGAATACAGCGTCTTGTTCCGTGATCTGCTCAGATTCAATCGTTCTCCGACATACTCATTATTGATCTTGTACTGGGTTTGCCGAAAATTGACATGCAAATGTTTAGAATAGTATTTATTTTTTATCTGGGTTTATTTTTTCTTTATGGCGAAATTCAAGCCCAGCTTTCACTGGAACCATTTGCAACAGGGTTAAGCCAACCGGTTGACATTGAAAACGCCGGTGATGGTACCAATCGAATCTTTATTGTAGAAAAACCAGGTATAATCCGGATAGCAGATCACCGGGGGAATCTTTTTTCTCAACCATTTCTAAACATTACTTCCAAAGTTGACAACAGTGATACGGAAGAAGGCCTTTTGGGATTGGTTTTTCATCCACAATATCCGGTCAACGGTTATTTTTTTGTTTATTATATCAATACCCAAAACGGACAGCGCCGGGCAATTATCGAACGATACACTGTGAGCAATGACCCTGACATCGCGGATCCGGGATCGGCAGCAGAGGTCATGGCTTTCGATCAACCACAGTCAAATCATAATGGAGGTGATATGTCCTTTGGACCACAGGGTAATCTCTATATCGGGGTAGGTGATGGTGGTTCGGGAAATGACCCGGGAGAACGTAGTCAGAATCTTACACTTCCTTTGGGAAAGCTGCTACGTATTAATGTTGATCAGTTACCTTATTCGATACCGGCTGATAATCCTTTTGCCAATGCCACCGGAGATACCGTTAAAGCTATCTGGGCCTGGGGCCTGAGAAATCCCTGGCGTTTTAGTTTTGATGTTAATTATGATCTGTGGATTGGAGACGTTGGCCAGAGTGCGAGAGAAGAAATTAATTTTATCCCTGCTGCAGACAATGTTGCCGGTTTAAATTATGGCTGGGATTGCCGGGAGGGAAATATTGCCTGTCCGGGATGTGGTAACAATAATTGTGATAATCTTGAATTTACTGAACCACTATATTGGTATGGTCCTGGGCCGGGTCTTTCAGTGACCGGTGGCTATGTGATGAGAGGTGATTACTACGACGCCTACGAAGGCCGGTATATTTTTGCTGACTACGTGTTGGATGAAATCAGGATTTTAGAGTTCACACCTTCCCAATCGGTTTCGATTTCCGAAGCGATTCCGGCTAACAACATATCTACTTTTGGTAAAGACGAGCAGGGACGTATCTATGCCGCTAGTCTATCCGGCACGATTTACCAGGTAGTGGAAAGTGGTATTTTTCCCATTGAACTAATTGCGGTACATATTCAAAAACACGAAAAAACCATACTTCTCGATTGGCAAACTGACTTCGACCTGGAGGCATTGCACTTCCAGATCGAACGGAATTTCAACAAAGAGGGGTTTCAGCAAATTGGCATTGTACCGGCCCGGGATGATTCTCAAGGAGAGATGACATATCAATATCTGGATGATTTGGTTCGTCCGGGACAATATTCGTATCGCTTAAAGACCATCGCTCAGGATGGTTCATTTACCTACTCGATGACACTGGATACAGAGATCAATGAAGTTGAAAATTTGTTGGTATTACCCAATCCGGCCATAGACAGGATTTCCGTGCAAATACCCGGAACCAATGAAGGAGGTACGCTTTATTTAATTGGCCTGGATGGGAAAATTCTGTTTACCCAACCCGTTGCAGCAATTGATAGCGATCCAGTGGAATTAAATGTGAAAGATTATCACCGGGGATTGATCTTAGTCCAGTTTGTAGGAAAAATGGGGAAAACTCATACCAGGAAATTAATGCTCTATTAAGACGAATGTTGGTTAGATCGTTTGAAAATCAGAATCTCATTTAGTTGTCCTGTAATGATTTAATCCCACACCTTGCTTAATTAACACCAACCGGTAGGACCATTCGCGAAAATCCTGGAAAAAAACAAAATACTGCTGACATAGGGCTGTCACTGGCAATGGTTTTCTTTGTTTGGTGGGATGCGACCATTTTCTATGTTAGCTCTGG
>JBGTCB010001039.1:0-5896 GCA_041748995.1 Saprospiraceae bacterium
CCTGGTTGAAGAGGTAGACTGGGTGATCCCGATATAACTGATCTTTCCTCTTCCGGGTTATACACTTCCGGTGTACCGCTCTGAATCCCTTGACTTTTGTCAATTTCTTTTTGCTGCTCATCAGGATTAACGACTCTTGATTCTGCTAAATCAGATTTATTTTGTCCTTCCGGAAATTCTGCCATTTCAATCGGGCTGATCAGCTTTTCAGGAACTGAATTTTCAGTATTTTTTGAGATGAAATAATAACTTCCCCAGCATGTCAGAATAAATCCCGTCAGAACTAGAAAATAGAGTCCGCTCCGATTTTTTTTCTTATTGTTCAATAGTCTTTTTGCATCCTCCCAATGAGTCAGATCTAAATCGGCAGGTTTGAGCTGATCCAGTTTGTTTTTAAAAAATTGATCCAACTGGTGATTTTTCATGCTTTAATTCTATGTCACATTAACGATTAACCGTTCCGGATTTTACGGTACCGATCAATTTTTTTTTCATTCCTTTTGCTAACAGATCCTGCAAACGCTTCCGGGCGTTTGACAAATGCCATTTACTGGTGCCTTCAGAGATATTTAACATTTTACCTATCTCTTTGTGTGAGTACCCATCCATTGCGAACAAATTAAAGACTGCATTGCTAACCGGTGGCAATTTCTGAATCAATTGGAGCAGTTGCTCTGCATCAAATTGCAAATCGGCTTCATTGTAGTCAATCGACTCCCGGCCATTTGCATGATTTGTCAATTCTTCCGGATATGAAATGGTTTCTCTATATTTTTTGTTTTTACGATAGTGATCAATCGCGGTGTTAATCATAATCCTTCTGATCCAGGCTTCGAATGGTACCTGAGGCTGATAATTCTTAATATTTTTCACAATTTTCAAAAAACCCATATTAAGTATTGATCCAACTTCATCTTCACTATTAACATATCTCCGGCACACTGAATGCAACTGATCATGGCAATACCGGTACAGTTGAAAAATCACTTTTTCATCACCATCCGAAATAGCCGCAAGCAGTTGTCTGTTTATTTGCATCAGCTGATCGCTATACGATCAAGTTTTGTTTTTATGCACCCCTATCAACCCCTTTCATAAAATTTTATCATTCCAGAGATCAACAGATGTGTTATCAATTTAAGTAGATATCAAAAACCATGCACAGAGAGATTTATCGGACCATGACCCGATAAAAGATTCTCTGTGCAAGATCGTGACAACTGATTTTCTAAAGCGGGTTTTAACAAATTTCAAAATTTTATATTCATAATGTCAATTTCAATGAACCTTGACGATCTTTAACTGCTCATTAAATTCATTGCCCAAAATTTGGATGACATAGAATCCTGGTACAAACGGACTTAAATCGAGTTCCAGTTCATTGGCTCCCAGGCCTCCTTCCAATCTTCGCAGCAATACTGGTGGACCACCTGGCTGGCTCACAACAATCCTGACCTCGCCTGATTCAAAAGATTGCCATTGCAATCGCACCAAACCAATAACAGGGTTAGGAAATGCCTGCAAGTCGACTTTTTGATGTCGTGGATTGTTATTCTGGCCAGGAGCATTCGCAATGGATTTTACAGAAGCCCCCTCTCCCAACTGAACTTTAACACAGTCCCGGGCCTTACACGAAAGGTTATTAACCTCGACGCAATATTCCCCATCCTCTTCGACTATGATGGACTGGGTCGTGTCTCCGGTACTCCATAAGAAATTAAATTCCCTGTTTCCTGGCACCCGGGCGGTTAATTCTACCGCTCCCTGATTATTCAAAGGTTTTCTCTGAATTTTCACTCCGCAGGAATTACTGGAATCATTGAGAGTAATACAAGCTCTTGCGGAGCATCCAAATGCATTTGTTATGGTCACACAATATTCACCTCCGTCGAGAGGATGAATACTTCTGGTCGTGTCACCTGTACTCCACAGGAAAGTGAACGGTGAGAATCCCCTTGGCCTGGCGATAATATTACCTCCCTGAGTCCTGTGAATCTCTACCGCACATGCTTCAGTTAATTTGGATAGATCGACACAATCCCGGGACAGGCAGCCATTTGCATCACTAACCTCAACGCAATACTCTTTTAGTTCATCTACCCGGATAGATTTAGTAGTATCTCCGGTCGACCAAAGATAGGTGAATGGCGGCCGACCGTGGGATCTTGCCATTAAACGGAGGCCTGGACCACCAAAGCCATTTAGGGAATTGACCGAAATGCTCGTCTTGCAATCGGTTAACGGGTCGATAACAACGCAATCTCGTGAAATGCATCCGGCGGCATCGGTGACAACCACGCAGTATTGACCGGGGTCCACAACTCTTATCATTTGAGTGGTATCTCCGTTATTCCATACATACTGGAAGGGAGCTCTCCCCTTGCTGCGGGCAAACAGCTGAATACCAGGAACATTAGCAGTAAGGGTTGTATGTACAATCTTAATCTTCGTTTCACAGGTTTGTTCGCGAATCTGAATACAAGCCCTGGATTGGCAACTATCGGCATCGGTTACAAGCACGCAATATTCACCAGGTTCGGTCACAAGAATTTGTTCCGTTGTATCACCTGTTGACCATCGATAAGTGAAAGGCCCGAGGCCTTTTGTACGAGCTGTTAACTGATAAGCTGTCACCAGACCAGAATCTCTCTTAACCTGGATTTCAGTACGGCAATCACTGCCGGGTCGGAAATTGAACTGATCTCTGGCCTGGCAACCATCACCGGTTTCTACGACGACATGGTATACTCCTGGTTTGGTTACAGTGATAGCAGAATCCGTTTCCCCGGTGCTCCACTTGTAGGAGTAAGGTTCAACTCCTTTTACTTCTGTAGTCAATAAAAAAGAGAGATCATCCAGTTTTTCAGCCCGGATTTTAACAGCACATTCACGATCACTATTCTTACAAGCTCTAAGTGTGAGTTTGTGCTCCAAATGATTCGGATGATAGACGATCCTTCGCACTTGAGTTGGGGAGCAAGAGTCAAGATGAAAAAGTAATGTACCTCTTAGCACATTATCGGGTATTTCAATTAAAAGCAAGAAGGCGCCATCCTGATCCGTAATCAACATGGTATCGAGCTGAAAGGCATCATCCGGAAGTGAAGTAACCTGCACTGAAGTGCCGGCTACTCCTTCCTTATGGTTATTGTACACAAAACCCTTTATCGATATCGGATAGGACATCATTAAACAGGGCAGTAACATCAACAGGGTAAATGGGAGTGATCTTTTAAGCATTTTATCAGTTTTAAATTGATCAAATAATGTTGTTACCCCATACACGAGAAAAGGCTGGATAAGGTTGGGTCTGAGATCGATTATTTTTTGATAGCTATTCCCAGAGATTATTAAGTTCACTTACATGGAATATGGAAGGACGAATACTTTTTTTCATTTCATTAGAATCAACAGGATGACGGACCTCGAAAAGAAGATAAATGAAGGAAAGAGAAAAATTAATCTACCTGCTCAAATTTGTAATCGCGAAAACGCAATATATGAACGGCCTGGTTTTCATAGTGGTGGATACTTTCGCCATCTTCACCAAACAAAGCAGTGAAGTTAAAATCGAAATCAAGTCCAGGTAATTTGCTACCAAGACCGGTCAGAATATTGACACCTTCCGTTTTTAGGAGACCAGCCAGCCATTTAATCACATCAAGGCCATAATAGGCATCACTCCCGGGGATATCACCAAATTTCGCTATATAATAGTTTTTAAAATCAACGGCATCCTTTGACAAAAAGAGTACCGGCTGGGCACTCGACAAATGAACCCTAAGATTTTCAAAATAGTCAAAATCCATTCTGGACATCTCCATCCACTGAGGAAGACCAAAAACGGAGATTTGTTCGTCTCCCTTGGCAAAATTTAACTTGGACAGCGCAGCTATGACAAATGGTTCATCCTGCCAAACCGGGACGATAAAACCGCGATATCCATCCTCCCGGATAGCAATGGAGAGCCTACCCGTCAAGTCCGAATTACTAATATCAGACACTATTTGTTGCCTGACCCAATTGGGGTCAGTGATATCAACTTCGGGATGGTCCTGAAAATAAGTCAGGGCCTCGATATCCCTCTGATCATCCTTGGTGATCAGCATAATTTCATTATGGCGATATTGAGATTTCGCAAAATCGGCTAGTTTCTTCGAATGGGTTTTGAGAGATGGCCGGAGTTGGATATAATTGGGATTTGCCATCTCAAGATCTGCAGTATTCCAGGGAGAGACTAATATTTTTTGATGTTCCATCGAGTATTTTGAAACCGCTTCGACCCGATCCGTATAGTAAGGACCAATAATGATATCTGCTGCCTGTACAGCTGGATCATTTTGAAATCGGGTTTTGAATTGCAAGTCCTTCTCGGTGTCAATAGCGGTCAGTTGAATTCTTACATCATCAATGCAATAGTCCAATCCATACTGTACTCCTGCCAAAAACTCAATCATCCGCACCATTCTGGGTGAGGCGCGGTCACTTTCATATTGAAGGTCACGGGCACCGAATGGCGCCAGCAAAGCCACATTGTAGATTTCTTTGTATTCCGTAGCTCTGGATAGGGTCCTTTCAGTGATCGGTGGAAAATCGTCTTCCGGCAGTTGATTCCAGACAATGGTATCGACTGGTTCGAGCCTGGTGGGTTTGCCCTTTGCTTCATCCGGATCAGCACGGTCATCTGTTCTTTTTTCAGCCGGGCCAAAAATCCCACAACCGGTCCCTATGGCAAATAAGAACAGTATGTATAAAACCTTCCTACTCCCACTCAATGGTCGCCGGAGGTTTGGTACTGATATCATAGACCACTCTGTTTATACCTTTGACTTCGTTGATGATCTGACTGGATATTTTGGATAAAAGTTGGTGGGGAATGTCACTCCAGTCAGCGGTCATTCCATCGCGGGAATTAACTGCCCGGAGTGCAACCACCTGCTCATAAGTACGCTCATCCCCCATTACACCGACACTTTGCACGGGAAGTAAGATAGCACCTGCCTGCCATATCTTATCGTAAAACCCCTCCAATTTCAGATTCTTTATAAAAATATGATCGGCCTCTTGCAGGAGTGCTACCTTCTGAGGAGTGATTTCTCCTAAGATCCGGATACCCAATCCAGGTCCCGGAAAGGGGTGCCGGTGCAGGATGTGGGGTGGAACTTCTATTTCCGCACCTACCAGACGGACTTCATCCTTAAAAAGCATATTGAGTGGCTCGACTATGTTCAGCTTCAGACTATCCGGCAGACCTCCCACATTATGATGCGATTTGATCGTCACAGATGGTCCATGTACCGATACCGATTCAATGACATCCGGATAGATTGTACCCTGCCCCAGCCATTTGATATTAGGTACTTTAAGAGCTTCATCCTGGAAAACATCAATAAAGGTTTTACCAATAGCTTTTCGTTTGGCCTCAGGTTCAGACAGACCTTTTAATGCGTCATAAAATCTTTGCTGCGCATTAATGCCAATGACCTGTAGCCCCATTCCATGATAAGATTCCAAAACCTCGTCAAACTCATTCTTACGCAGCAGGCCATTATCAATGAAGAAACAAATCAATTGATTTCCAATGGCTTTATGAAGTATTGTAGCCGCCACAGTAGAGTCGACTCCTCCGGAAAGTCCCATCAAAACGCCATCAGTTCCGATTTTCTCTCTAAGACGTTGCACAGAATCATCTACAAATGAACTTGGTGACCAGGTAGGTGTACAGCCTGCAATATCAAAAAGAAAATTATGCAGAAGTTGTGCTCCATCTTCAGTATGGGTAACCTCCGGATGAAATTGTAAACCATACACAGGGGCTTGAAAGGCTCCATTGCGATTACGAAAGATGGCGGTTCTGATCTGAAGCGTACCCGCTACCAGCTCAAACTGCTCTGGC
>JBGTCB010001040.1:0-2165 GCA_041748995.1 Saprospiraceae bacterium
AAACTGAATTAGATGCCTTCTCGATGGGCGCCAATGAGTTCATTTCTAAACCTTTTAGTCCCCAGGTTCTGAAAGCCCGTATTGAAAAACTACTCCGGCAATCAACCATCAGGTAAAGAATGAAAATCCGGCTGACCATTCTGGGCATATTTTTCGCACTGGTCTCTGTGCGAGCCCAAATCGATTCAGATTCCATTTTTAGGCATGCCACCCGAATGGCACAGGAAGGAAATTATGACCAGGCTATAAGATCCCTGCAAGATCTTACCGACTCCTTTCCCGCAAATCAGGAATACCAAACATCTCTTGGAAGGGTCTACAGCTGGAAAGGTGATTATCCTGCCTCCCTAGAGCTATTAAAGCCCATTGCCGATTCAATGCCTCCCAATCCTGATGCCATTGAAGCCATAGTCAATACCTTCCTTTGGTCAGAAAACTACGCAGCAGTGATAGAGTATTGCAATAAGGCGCTCGCCCTCCATCCAGAATCGAGCTTCTATAACTATACCAAAGCACTGGCATTGGAGAAAATCGGACAAAATGCGGCTTCCCTGGAGATCATTGAAAATATCCTTTCTTCAGATAAAAAGAATCAAAAAGCGCTTTCCCTTAAGACAAACATCTATCAGAAATCCAGGAATGCCATTGCCCTTTCCTATTTAAACACTTCCTTTAATAACCCGGGAAGTCCTCCAAGACATCTTAGTTCTATTGAATACAAGAGAAATCTGAAAAACTATCCCATTGTTGCCCGCATAAATTATGGCAATATGTTTCAAAGAAACGCCCTGCAATTTGAGATTGATCTCTATCCAAAATTAAGTCCTACCAGTTATCTTTATCTAAATGCAGGTCTTTCCGAAGGCAATGATATTTTTCCGTTCTTCAGGGGCAGCATTGAATACTATAAAACTATAAATAGCATTGATTTTTCCCTTGGCGCCCGCTTTCTCAACTTTGAAGCTATCAGAGTATATTTGTTAACCGCTCACCTCGCTTACAATGTCAACAACTGGCAATTGGCTTATCGTCCTTTTATAAACCCGCAAAACAGTAATTTATATCTTTCTCACGTATTGAGTGTGAGAAGAACCAATGAAACGAAGGAAAATTTTATTCAGTTTGAAATTCAATACGGGGCGGTACCTTTCAGTTTTTATGTAGCCGATGAATTTATCCGTACTAACTCCTTCAGAGGTGGAGTATATTATCAAATCCGGATTAATAACTCAATCCTGTTTCAGCCAATCTTTATGTATGAACTTGAAGAATACCTGCCTGGAAAGAAAAGAAACCGGTACAATTTACAATTTATAATGACGAAACGGTTTTAGAATGGTTGATTGGATCACGTCACTACTTGAAACCAGGCAATGGCTTGAGGTCTTCCTGACCAGTGGGATAGTCTTCTCCATCCTTGCTACTTTAATTACCATCATTCTGATACTGGTCAGCCGGTTAAGAAATATAAAGCGAGAACGCAAAAAAATTGAACTTCAGCCCACTATTGATAGTATTCTTTCCGATGTCTTAATGAATAATATTTCGGTGGAAGAAATACAAAATAAAAGTAACTACGAAAAAATTAAAAGTAATTTTTCGATGAATATACTTCTTTCATCGATCATCAAACTACATCAAAACTACGCTGGTGAGTATTCAGCTAAACTGGAAAAATTCTACATAGATTCCGATTTAGTAAAAAAATCTGTTACAAAACTACAACATAAGCGATGGGAGATTAAATGTGAAGGAATATCCGAACTAAGTCAAATGAAGATTGAAGCCATGTTTCCCCAGATCTTCGAACTCACCAAATCGAAAGTCAATACACTTAGAATGGTAGCTCTGCTGGCATGCATTGATCTTAAGGGGCTGGAAGCCCTTGAAATGCTAAGAGATTATGAAGAACCCATTGACGATTGGATTCAATTAAATCTATTGCATTCTATCAAACAAAGTAATCTGACCGATGTCCCAGATTTCGGCTATTTTCTGGACGCTGAAAACGAAACAATGGTTGTCTTTGGATTGCGATTGATTTCCATGTTCAATCAGGTTAATCACCATGACCGGGTTCAAAATCTCTTTACTATGAGCCACTCCGAAAGTATCAGGAAACAAGCAAAGAAAACCAGTCAAAATTTCCTCTTAAATCTACAATT
>JBGTCB010001041.1:0-2990 GCA_041748995.1 Saprospiraceae bacterium
CCCGGTGCCCGGAAAATTTGAAAGTTGCATTGACCTTCCAGCCGGTAGGAAAATTGATGCAGTTTGACCATTGTATCCCAGCAGCATTGATACGGCCTAATAAAAAAACAACCAGATGTTAAATCGAAAGAATTTTCGGCAAGACAGCAAACTGGTCGTTGAGTGGATCGATCAATATTTGAAAGAAATACAAAAGTATCCGGTCAAATCACAAGTTAAACCTGGTGACATAAAATCAAAAATTCCGGTCAAGATGCCGGATAAAGGTGAGACTTTTTCAGATATCCTGAAGGATTTTGAAAAGATAATCCTCCCCGGGATTACCCATTGGCAGCACCCTAATTTTCATGCTTATTTCAATGCCAATAGTTCGACCGAAAGTATCCTGGGTGAAATGCTTACTGCCGCGTTGGGTGTACAAGGTATGATTTGGGAAACCTCACCAGCGGCTGCTGAATTGGAAGAGCGAATGATGGACTGGTTCAAATCTGCTTTAGGACTTCCAAAAAAATGGGAGGGAGTGATCCAGGATACTGCCTCGAGCGCTACTCTGGTGGCCATCATTACTGCCCGGGAAGTCTGCACAGACTTTCAATCCAATGAGGATGGAGTGCCGTCAAATCTCCGTATTTATTGTTCAACCGAGACTCACTCGTCTGTTGAGAAGGCAGCAGGCATTGCGGGAATCGGAAGAAGGAATGTTATAAAAATAGAAACCGATGCCGAGCGACGGCTCAGTCCTGAAGCCCTGGAAGTTGCGATCAAAAGGGATATCGATAACGGAAACAAACCTTGTGTCGTGATTTTAACTCTGGGCACCACGGGGACGATGGCGATAGACACCGTCGATGTGATTGCTCCAATCTGCAAGAAATATCACACTTGGTTGCATATTGATGCAGCCTACGCAGGTAGTGCTCTGTTGTTGCCAGAATGCAAATGGATGATGGAGGGGATCACTCATGCAGACAGTTTTGTGTTTAATCCACATAAATGGATGTTTACGAATTTTGACTGCACCGCTTATTTTGTCAAAAATGCAGAGTTATTAATTAAAACCTTTGAAATACTACCTGAGTATCTCAAGACGGATACCCGGGGTCAGGTTAATGATTATCGCGACTGGGGTATTCAATTGGGTAGGAGGTTCAGAGCATTAAAGCTTTGGTTTGTTTTACGCAGCTATGGTCTACAAGGTCTCCGTGAAAAAATGAGACATCATATACGATTGAGCCAATATTTTGTGAAATGGGTAGAGTCAAATTCCCACTTCGAAGTTGTAACCAAACCAGTTTTAAATTTCTGTTGTTTCCGGTATAATCCCTTAGGGAAAGAATCGTCTCTGGAAGAATTAAATAAATTGAATGCAAGATTACTAGCTCGAATTAATGAAAGCGGAATCGCTTACCTTTCACATACGAAAATCGACGGAAAATATGTTATCCGGGTCGTGATTGGACAAACGTATGTAGAGCAGGAAGATGTCGATCGACTGATTGTACTGATCAGTAAACTGATTGACTGATTTCAGGGAAGTAGAAATAGAGCGGGACAATCATCTTTCGACTAATGTCCTCTGGGTAGCAACCCAATTTGTTTGAAGTTATGACTACTAAACGATGGAATTATTGTTTAGTTATTGAAGTAGTAACCGATGTCTTTTTATTTTCAATCTTGATGGAATATTCTCCGGCTGCAAGATCAAGAAGATTTATCGCTATATAGGTTGTGTCTTCCGGAATCTTTATTTGCTTTACTACTGTCCCCTGATTATTAATTACTTTAACCACTGATTGTGAATTCTCTGAATTAATGTTGGTTAAAATTATTTCATCGTCAGTGACTTTAGGAAATACCTCAAGTTGATGTAAACCACTCACAACCTTTCTTTTCCTGGCAGTGACAATCATGTTTCCATTCTTATCATATACTCTTAGCTGGTAAAAGCATTCGGTTTCATCTCCCGGTTGATCATGAATTTCGTATACATTCAATGATTTTCCGGCTATAGGTTCAAGGAAATGAATGACGGTAGGGTTTTTAAGATTCCCGTCGTACCGGACGATTTCAAAATGATCTACGCGTTGATCATATCCACTGGTCCAGGTTATAAATACCTTGTCATTGTTTTTGTTCACCTCATTAAACTGATAAATCATTTTAAATCTTTCGATGTGGTCCATATCGTCAATTAAATCATAGTCTGGTCCGGGTGTGGATAATGGTCCTGTCCGGGATGTATTGAGGGATATCGTATTGATAGGTTTCGCAGGATTATTAAAACCGTTATAGAATGATTTATCTATGGTCCTGTATACATGACTGTTTTCAGCAAGCAGGTTCAACTCCTGGATTTTAGTTTGAGTAAATGCAGAACTACCTGTCAAAAATATAAGGTTGGAAATGAGAAATACAATTGGTGCTCTCATGGGAGAGTATTAAATAGTGATAAATTCAGATTGAATAGAGGTCAGAAAATTGACTTTAAAGTTCGGATCAGTTTATGTGTCGATCCTTAAGTCATTTTCCAGGGTGTTTCTTTCCAATAATTGCTGACCTTGCAGGTGTAGATGAAATGGGGGAGATAGTAGCGGTGCGGTATTAACTTAAGAGTATCCATAATTACAACATTTTCCGTGGGTTAAAAGTAATTACGAATTTGTGTCTGGGGAGCATATGACAAGAAGCGGGCCAAATTCGTAACAGATATATTCAGATGGCGCAGTTTGATTATATTCGGTCAATTTAGGAACCATATCAGAGTTGGTCTATTAAAATATATTCCGCTTTATTTCAACTATTTTTGTTGTTGATTTATATCATTGGTGTGAACAATATGCGTCATTAGGTACTCGACTCTCTGACATTATATTTCGGCTTAATTATGTAATGAGTATTGTCTCCCGGAAATATGGAAGAATATGAGAAATTTGTTAGTAATGGTTATAGGGTTGCCAGGAGCGGGTAAGTCCTATTTTGCCCGTGCACTC
>JBGTCB010001042.1:0-3720 GCA_041748995.1 Saprospiraceae bacterium
GCGATGGTGATTGAATTAATAAGAAAGCCCAATATCTTTAGGGTATCCAGGTTTGTAAAAAATTCCGGACAAAATCACCATCTTTCAACGTGACTCCATCGGGATCGGAGATGGCTTCGTCACACTCATCTTCCATGACAATCCAGCCTGTATAATTCGTATCGACTAAATACTGGGTTATTTCTTTAAAATGAATGGTCCCCTCACCGGTTGCTGCCCAACGTCCATCGGGATACATGTCTTTATAGTGGACGAGGTTGACCCGGTTACGATATTTTTGGATGATTTCCAGGGGATCCATACCACCTTTAGCAATATGGCCAACATCCGGACAATAACCGATGACTTCAGGATCCAGGCCGGTTAATAAAATTTCATAATCTTCAGCAGTACGAAAGACGGAACCGGCAGGGGAGTTTGGATGATATGAACTTATTATTCCCTTATCTGCCGCACGTTTGGCAAAATCATTCACGCAGCTGATCCCATTTTTTTGCCTGGTTCGAAGATTATCCCGGTTATTTTGGGGCATTTGGACCAGCAATAAAATGGTATCGGGAAAATGCCTGAGAAAACTGATCCACTGATCTGCTCTGGTCTTTTCAACTACGGTTTCCTCTGGATTCAACCAATCTTCCACCACACATAGCACTGCGAGTTCCAGATTGTATTCCTGCAGAGCCTCCAGCATTAAAGCCGGGTCAGACAGGTGCTGTAAAAAGCTGGTTTCCGGTTCAATGCCGGTAAATCCCGCCTGTTGACAAACGGACATGATGTGCTCCAGCTTTCCTTTATAATGCTCACCCGGCATCTGCCAGGTATAGGTTTCGCAGCCGATCTTGATGCTCATTGAATTTTTGGTCTAAAGAATTGCATTCCAATATAGGGAATTTCATTTCAGGGACGGATGGGGGTTTAACGGTATTTGAATTTCTACATATCTTTTGGCTAAGAAAACTTTTATTCCTCAAAAGCGTATTTCCGAAATCATAGAAGGTAATCGTAGAATTACAGCTGATACCGCTACTGCGTTTCTCCAAATTTTTCGGAACCAGTGCCAAGTTTTTGTTAGGTCTACATGATGAACCTGAACCAGGCTCATAGATACAGCGTCCAATAACTAACCTTCATTGCCCTCATAGAGTCTAACAACAAGGCCCCTGTTGAACGAACCAATCATTGACCAGCCCAGCCTTGAAGTTTTTAATGCTCTTAGCCAACTTTCTTTACCATATCGGTAGAATGCCTTATTTCTGCCCTTATATGACACCCGGCAGGCACCTAAAAACAAAAAATGAATAGAAGAAAAAAATATATTCTTACCGGTCTTTTGGTTGTTGTTGTCATGGTTGCCGGATTGTCGATCGCTTTAAACTGGTATGCCAAAAAAGTATTGGTTGATTTTCTTGTGCATGAGACGCCTCCTAATATTGCATTGGAATATACCGATTTGCACGTTAATGTCTTTCAAGGCAAGCTTCGGATCACAGATTTGTCTGCGGCATTTTCCTATCCGGATACTATAAACCCCCATACCAAAATTATAACGGAGGAAATGACCATAGCAGGTTTCAGTTATTGGCAATATTTAATCAACCAAACGGTACAGGTCCGCGCTATTTTATTACAAAATCCGGATTTACAGTATTATGTGGATAAAGAGGTCACTACAACGGACACTATTTCCAATATAAAAACAGCCTTGCCGAAGGCCATCAGCATCCAAACCATTGACATAAAAAACGGTCACTTTACCCTATTGAACAAGGAGACAAATGATACACTAGTCAAAGCAGATCAGATCAACTTTACCGTAAATCAAGCCAAAACAGATTCGATCCAGATCAATGAAAAAATTCCGTTTACCTATGGGGATTATTCTTTCTTTGCCCGTCATCTATTCACCGATCTGGGTCCCTATGAAAGCATGGCAGTAGATTCTTTTCTTATAAATGATAAGGTGCTGCATTTTCGGCATTTGACTGTACAACCTAAATACGGCAAAAGAGAATTATCCCGTATCTTAAAAACCGAACGCGACCACACCACGATCAGGATCGCAGATGTATTCTTCCGAAATATTGATTTTGGGTATCACGAAAATCGCTTTTATGTTTCAGCGGATGCCGGGGAAATTAAACGTCCCCATTTAGAAATTTACCGAGATAAACTTATACCCAATGACCTAAGAATAAAACCCCTTTACAGCCGGGCAATAAGAGAATTGCCTATTGATTTGGATATAAAGGAATTGAGCATCGATAACGGGCATATTGGTTATGAAGAACGGGCACAAAGCGATACGAAAGCGGGCCGGCTGACCTTTGATGATATCACCGTTACGATGCAGAATATATCGAATAACTATGCCCCCGGTGGGGAAACCCATATCAATGCAAAAATGATTTTTATGGAAAAAGCTCCCATTGCATTAGACTGGAGTTTTGATGTCAACAGTAAAAATGATTCATTTCAGGCAAAAGGGACTTTTAAGGATGTTGACTTGAGTTATGTAAATTCATTTCTGGTATCCAGTTTGCGCGCCCAGGCCAAAGGTCATGCCAGTGCCATTTATTTTACCATTGGTGGAAATTCGGTCCATTCTTCCGGAGAAATGAAAATGAAGTATGATAATTTTGAATTTATCATTTTAAGAAAGGATCGGCAGGCGGTAAATAAATTACAAACGGCCATTGGAAAAATATTACTCAACGATGGTTCCAAAAGAGATGCTGAGGGATTTCGAAATGGGCAGATACAGGTTCAACGGGATCCAACAAAGTCCTTTTTTAATTACTTATGGCTTAATGTTCAGGATGGAGCTATCAACACCATTACCGGAAGTGAGAAAAAAAGGAAGGAAAAAAATAGTTGAAGGTGTTCTGGTATTTTGGTGTTAGGGTGTTGTGGTAGTAGGGTTTATTCGTTTGACTGTTTAATTGTTCCTTCCGAAGAAATGAGATAATCATTAATTCTCTTCACCTCCGGTGGGGCAAACTTTTGGCGGCAAAAGTTTGACAAAACCGCCGGCTTGCATCCTCAGTGACCCACTGGCAAAGTTTCCGCTGTATTTTATAAGGCTACTTCACACTGAAGATGACACCTCAGCATGGTATTAAATATTTCCACCACAATTAAATAGTATTTCATATGCCGCTGTATAAAATCCGACGCTCCAACTTTGCGTGGGTACCCCACTTCCGGATGCTAAGCCGGAAACCAGCCCTTTTACAAAGGGCTTCTGTATGGCGTTGCTCTTGACGCTGGATCGAAAAATGTTTATGCAGAAGTATGGGAAGATACTATTAGGGTTCTGTCTTTGTTCCTGGTCTTTTTAAAATGGTATTTTGGTGTTCTGTTATTCCGGTATTCTGGTTCAAACCAAGAGACTTCTCCTTCGCCCCTTCGTCAGGAAGTGAGATGCAATCTATAGGTATTGTGTCATTTTGGTTTAACTGAACCGGAAAAACTGTGAAGCTTCTCGTGTAGTAAAATCCTATAATCTTCCATCCTAAAAATTCCTACTTCAGACAAAAATGGATAATCGTCTGAATTAGGATAAATAGGATGTATGGATATAGGATGATGCTAAAGTACAATGTTTCTGTTGTGGAATTGTTTAATTGTAGTTGTTTAACCATAAAGCAACCCCCGGACTTTTGTGAACATCAACGCTCCCAGCAATAAAGCAACGACTTACCAAGGACAAGGTGTTGTGGT
>JBGTCB010001043.1:0-8370 GCA_041748995.1 Saprospiraceae bacterium
CTGATTGTTAATAAATAGATCATATGATTTTTCCAATTGGACATGATCTATACTTTCCGGAGCCGGATCATATTTCCATTGGGTGTTGAATTGCAAAGATTCTACTTTTTTACCTTTAGCCATACTCAATCAATTGAAAAATAATCCATGCTTTGATAAATCCCGGTTTCTTGTTTAACAATCTGCATCAGCAGATCATTGGCAAGACTGCTGGCACCAAAACGGAAAAGATTCCGATTCATCCATGCTTCTCCTAACGTCTCCCGGAGAATAACCAGATACTGAAGGGCTAGTTTAGAGTTACTAATGCCACCTGCTGGCTTCATTCCTATCTTCTTACCCGTAAGCTGATAAAAGTCGCGAATAGCCTCCAACATAACCATTGTCACTTGTAATGTAGCTGCCGGTTGTACTTTTCCGGTACTGGTTTTAATAAAATCCGCTCCTGCATGCATGGCAATGTCACTTGCCAATCGAATATTGTCCAAAGTGGATAATTCCCCCGTTTCCAGGATGACCTTGAGATGAGCACTACCACAAGCTTCTTTGACAGCGGCTATTTCGTCATAAACAAAGTGATAATTCCCCCGAAGAAATTCACCCCGGGAGATCACCATATCGACTTCATCAGCCCCTTCTTCTACAGCAAACTTTGTCTCAGCGATTTTCAACTGTCGGGTCGTCTGACCGCTGGGAAAAGCGGTTGCGACGGAAGCTACCCTGATAGCGGTTCCTTCCAGCTGTCTTTTTGCAAGACGCACAAAAAGTGGATATACACAAACAGCCGCAACTGAGGGCAAACCCGGCAAGTAATCATGCAGATGACCAGCCTTATTACATAACTGTCTTACCTTACCGGGGGTGTCATCGCCTGAAAGGGTGGTCAGGTCAATCATTCCCAGGGCCATTTTCAAGGCAAAGATCTTTGATCCTTTTTTAATGCTCCTGGATTGTAACCTGGCAACACGCTCCTCCACACCAACCTGGTCAATCACCGGTGAAAATGTCCTGGTGATATTCATATTAATATGAAATTAGATGCATAATGATCTATTAACAAGTTTAATGCCAATGATTATGGGCACCTCTATTACCTCTGAATGAGTAAAAATTTAATAAGATGCAAGCCAGACAAGACTGGAGGAAGGAAGATAGCCGTAGCTATCTGACTTACGATCAACGAAGTATGGCGCAGCATATTATTAAATAAATTTTCGAAGAAAATTGTTTTTACCATGAACGGGGTAATAGAGGTGCCCTTAAGGCAGTCTTCCTTCGATTTGTTCAACATGTCTTTGAAGATGAATGCTGAAAAAACTGACCATCTGAATTAAAGACATTCTACCTGCTATCGGATGTCGAAAAACTTCCTTTGACAACAGGGAATCATCCGCTTCGGCAAAGAATTGGTGCAGTTTATTCCGGTCTGTATGCCATTGTGTTCTCAATTCTGCTAAGCTGGAGAATACCGGCAAATCTTCTGTCTGCAAGCCCTTTGGTGCTTTGAAACGAATAGGCAAATATTGCGACAATTTGAGGAGAAGAAATCTGCTTGCTGCCATCAATCCTGATTTTTTTAAGTCGGGTTGGAAACTAAGTTTCTTCCTGACATATTGCAGTGCTAAGCGTTCACTCATCATTACATGGGTCAGAACCTGCTTGACTGACCAAACCCCTGGATCAGGTGGTATGCTCAGCACTTCATCGGAGTAGTCCGCAAGCTTTGTGAGGATCGATTGGGTCCGGAATTCGAGATTCCGAAGTTCCCGGCTTAAATTTTCTCTTTCCTTGACCATAAGTGAAATTAATGATTTTCACAAGTGAACCAAAGATTTATTTCCTGGCATTCCTGGTTATTGAAGTTAAGTCTCAAGCCGGAATGTACCGAACATTGAAAATTCTCCCGGACTTTTATGAAATTAGAGATTTTTACAGGATCGGGTTTACTATCTAATGTGTTTCAAATGAAAATACCACCCCTGGGTTTATCCCTTGCACTGTTATTTATGACCACATATCCGCTGACCTCTCAGGTACTTAAAGCTCCTGACCGGCTCAGGGGAGAAGGTCCCTGGAGCCAGTTGATTATCCGGGGGGTGACTTTAATCAATGGCAATGGGGCACCACCACGGGGACCCATCGATATCGTTGTAGAAGACAACATCATTAAAAAAGTTGTGGTGGTGGGGTATCCCGGAGTAGAAATAGACCCGGAGGATCGACCGAAATTGAGTGCTGGGGGCTATGAGCTGGATTGTGAGGGAATGTACATGCTGCCCGGATTTGTCGATATGCACGGCCATATCGGAGGTAAGTCTCAGGGAGCAGATGCAGAGTATGTTTTCAAACTCTGGATGAGCCATGGAATCACGACCATCCGGGAACCATCCTGTGGAAATGGTCTGGATTGGGTTTTGGAACATCGGGAGCGGAGTGCGCGAAATGAAATTACAGCACCGAGGATCAAAGCATACACTGTTTTTGGAATGGGAGCTACGGAAGAGATCAGTTCCCCTGAAACCGCCAGGGAATGGGTGCGGAAAAATGCGGAAAAAGGTGCCGATGGAATCAAATTTTTCGGTGCACCACCGGATATCATGGGAGCAGCGTTGGATGAAAACAAAAAATTGGGCCTCCGCTCAGCTTGTCACCATGCCCAAATGGATGTCGCCAGGTGGAATGTTCTCCACTCCGCCAGAGCTGGACTTACAAGCATGGAGCATTGGTATGGATTGCCGGAAGCCCTTTTTAAAGACAGAACGGTGCAGGATTATCCTTTGGACTACAACTACCAAAATGAGCAACATCGTTTTGCGGAAGCAGGTAGGTTATGGCAGCAGGCCGCTCCGCCTTATTCCGATCACTGGAATGCAGTAATGAAAGAACTGCTGGACCTTGATTTTACCATTGACCCGACTTTCAATATCTACGAAGCCAGCCGTGATTTACACCGGGCCCGACGGGCTGAGTGGCATGACGATTATACCATGCCTTCGCTTTGGCGATTTTACCTGCCGAGTAAAATCAGTCATGGCAGTTACTGGCACTATTGGGGGACTGAGGAAGAGGTTGACTGGAAACGAAATTATGCGCTATGGATGACTTTCATAAACGAGTATAAAAACCGGGGTGGCCGGGTGACAGCCGGTTCGGACTCGGGATTTATTTATCAATTGTATGGCTTTGCTTACATACGTGAACTCGAACTTTTAAGAGAAGCGGGTTTTCATCCGTTGGAAGTAATTCGATCCGCGACTCTGAATGGAGCAATAGCCCTGGGAATGGAAAATGAGATCGGCACGATCGAAGTGGGTAAAAAGGCTGATTTTGTTATTGTAGAAGAAAATCCTTTGAAAAACCTGAAAGTATTATACGGCACTGGCGCCATAAAATTAACAGAAAATAATGAAGTCATACGGGTAGGTGGAGTGAAATATACTGTTAAAGATGGGATCATTTTTGATGCAAAACAACTGTTGGAAGATGTACGAAAGATGGTTGATGAGGCCAAGAAAAAAGAAGACTTTGAGATTATCCAACCGGGTGTAAATCAAAAGAATTAAAAAGTAGTCGTCATTCACAATGAGACTCTGCTACAGATCTTTCACGTACTTGGTTCATTTGAAGATAAGCCGTATAATTGCCGGCTATGAAATTTTTGCAATTGCCTTTTTCTGAGGTGGACCAATTTGCCCCGACCGATGTTGCCTACTCCCGGCAGGAGCCGCAACTGATCTCATTTGCCAAATATAGTCCCGACTTGAAGGCTTTCCGGCAGGCTATCGAAGACAGGAAAAAAAACGTCGTCGACAGAGCCCTACTCCTGGATGTTGTGCAGAATCAATACCAGACCTATATTACGGAAAGTCAACTGGCCTTATCTCAGGTGAAGTTACTCCAGTTAGAAAATACTTTTACTGTTGTCACGGCTCATCAACCAGTCTTATTTACTGGTCCCGCCTATGTTGCTCACAAAATTGTGTCTGCGGTGAAGCTGACCCAATTACTTACAAAGGAATATCCCGATTACAATTTCGTTCCGGTGTTTGTTGTGGGTGGTGAAGATCATGATTTTGAGGAAATGAATCATACGAGCCTGTATGGTAAAACGATTCAATGGGAAAACGACGAAGCCGGTTCGGTAGGACGTATGCGGACACTTTCTTTGAAATCTGCAATCGTTGCATTACGTGAGATCCTGGGTGAATCAAACTCTGCCCGGGAAATCTGTGAGATGGTCGAGAAAACGCATACCCACCATGAGCAATATGGACAGGCGTTTGCAGATTTGCTCAATGGTCTTTTTGGCCATCTGGGTCTTGTGGTCATTAATATGGATGAACCAAGATTTAAAAGACGCATGATCAGCATCTTTGAGGATGAACTATTGAATCATCACTCTGCGACCTATGTGAAGGATACTCAAAAAGCATTGGAACAATCTGGATTTGCCACTCAGGCATACGTCCGTGAAATTAATTTATTCTACCTGGATCAGGGTATCAGAAATCGTATCGAGAAAAATGGTGATGTATTTCACGTCGTCGACACAAAATTGCAATTTACGCAGGAAGAAATTCTGAAAAAACTGGAGGAAAACCCGGAACAATTTAGTCCGAATGTTGTCACTCGTCCCCTTTATCAGGAAAAAATCCTGCCGAATCTGGCCTATGTCGGTGGTGGTGGAGAACTTGCTTACTGGCTGGAGAGAAAGCAGCAGTTTGAATTCTTCGGAATTAATTTTCCGGTTCTGATCCGACGTGATTCCTGCCTTTGGATTGATAAGAGTATTCTTAGAAAAATGCATAAACTGGAGCTGGATATTCTGGATTTTTGCAAATCCGAATCAGACCAAATAAAAGAGTATGTTTCAAGTCACGCAGAACATGAATTTTCATTGGATAATGAAAAAATTCAAATTGAGAAATTATGGCTTGAAATTGAAGAGAAAGCACGGGTCATTGATCCGACTTTGAAGGCAAGTGCAGCTGCTGAAGGGAAAAGCCAAATTAAGGCCCTGGAAAAATTTGAAGATCGTCTACGCCGGACTGAAAAACAAAAACACGAAGTTGCATTAGGACAAATAAAGAGTATCCGGGAAAAATTATATCCCGGTAATGGTCTGCAGGAACGAACAACCAATTATCTGGAATTTTACCTGAGAGATCCGGAAAATTATTTTACTATACTTTTGGATCATTTCGATCCTCTGAATATGCAGTTAAAAATCTTATTTGAAGATTAAAACTGTGAAATGCACGCAGATATAAAAATTATAAAAATTATATTTTTTTAATTAAGGTAATCCATAAGATCTGCCAACCGGCTTCGAAGCTGATCTCTCGACACAATAAAGTCAAGAAATCCATGTTCCAGCAGAAATTCAGAAGTCTGGAACCCTTCAGGAAGATCCTTTTTAATGGTTTCCTTAATCACGCGTGGACCAGCAAAACCGATGAGCGCATTGGGTTCAGCAAAATTGAGATCACCCAACATGGAAAACGAAGCGGTGACTCCTCCTGTAGTTGGATCGGTCATTAGGGAAAAAAAAGGTATTTTGGCTCTGGCGAGTTTAGTAAGCATCGCAGATGTCTTAGCTAACTGCATCAATGAAAAAGCAGATTCCTGCATCCTGGCACCACCCGACCTCGATATAATCAGTAAAGGAGCTTTAGTTTCGAGGGAGTGTTCAATTGCCCTTGCAATCTTCTCTCCTACTACCGAACCCATGGAACCCCCAATAAAACTGAAATCCATTGCTGCTATCACTAAATCTTTACCCTCTACGGTACCTTTGGCAACCGTAATTGCTTCTGATACCCGATTCCTTTCATAGGCTTCCTCCAGTCGGTCTTTGTAAGGTTTAAGATCGGAAAACTCCAGAAAGTCATATGATTTTAGTGAAACAAACAGCTCCTGAAAAGCAGAATCATCAAAGATCATATCAAAATAATCATACGAACCAATTCTTGTATGATACTGGCATTTGGGACACATAAAGAAGTTTTCCTTTAGTTCTTTCATGGTACTGGTTTGCTTGCAGGAATCGCATTTAAACCAAAGACCATCAGGTACTTCTTTTTTATGTTTTGTTGCCGTCTGTATGCCTTCCTTGAGTCTCTTAAACCATCCCATAAGGTTCTTCCGAGGTTTCAGCTTCCGAAGGGAAGCCTTCAAATTTACTCAAATTGATTTCACTACCAAATTAAATTCAGAGACCAGGAAGGGTAGCTAACCAGACATTAAATATCTCTGTAATGTATACAATATTAGATATCTATAATATACGGGCTAATAGCGGAAAGACTGCACTTCATCAATAAATGCTTTTACTGACGCCACTTCCGTCTCCGGATAAACTCCATGTCCCAAATTTGCAATATGACAGGGACCAAAAGCCTCCAACATGTGTCGGGTCCTTTGGCGGATCACCTCTTCAGGTCCAAGGAGACAACTGGGATCCAGATTACCCTGAAGTACCCTCCGAGGTCCGTATACTTTTCTGGCTATATCTGGCTCTGTTTGCCAATCCAGACCGATTGCTACTCCGGGAATTCCCTTCAGATCATGCATGGCAAACCAGGCCCCTTTGGCAAAAACTATGATTGGTATGGAAGGTAAGGCATCACAAATCTGACGAATATATCTCAGGCTAAATTCTTCATACAGTTGCCGGTCAAGAATTCCTGCCCAACTATCGAATAGCTGTATGACATCAGCTCCGGCTATAATCTTTCGTTGAAGATAGGCAATGGTCGTCTCGGTCAGTTTTTCAAGTAAGGCATGAGCCTGTCCGGAACTGCCATACAAGAATTGCCTGGCACGTGAGAATGTTTTGCTTCCTTTTCCTTCCACCATGTAAGCCAATAGTGTAAAGGGAGCACCAGCAAACCCGATCAGGGGTACCCTGTTATCCAGTTTTAACCGGGTCCTATCAATTGCCTGATAAACATAATCCAGTCTGGCGGCTGCCTCATCGCCACTGATCAACGTATCAATATCTCTCTGGCTATGAATCATCTTAGGAAATCTCGGACCTGATTTTTCCACCATTTCATATGGTAAACCCATGGCTTCAGGAATAACCAGGATATCGGAAAAAATGATAGCTGCATCGACGTGGAGAATGTCAACTGGTTGAACTGTCACTTCGGCAGCCAGATCCGGATCACTGACCAGAGCCTTAAAATCAGGCACAGCTTGCCGGATAGCACGGTATTCCGGCAAAATCCTCCCAGCCTGACGCATTAGCCAAACCGGAGGCCTTTCTACCGGCTGTCCATTCAAAACTTTTAATAATAGATCATTTTTTGGTGACACGATGAGCGTATTGTTGGACCATGAAATTAGTTTTTTCGCTGATAATCTCGATATTGCACCCTCTAAAATGACATAAGAATGACTGGATTGAAGATCGCTTTAATTGGATACGGAAAAATGGGAAAGACCATTCACAAAATTGCTAAAGAGAGAGGTCATACCATCCACATGATCATAGACATCGACCAAAAAAATCAAATTTCAGATCTTGATAAAAACGTGGATATCGCAATTGAATTTACCCGGCCTGATGCTGCTGTAAATAATATTAAATATTGCCTGGAAAAAAAGATACCAGTCGTCTCTGGTACAACCGGTTGGTTAATGGAGTATGAAACAATTAAATCAATCTGCCACGACAATCAATCGGCATTTTTCTATGCTTCCAATTATAGTCTGGGAGTGAATATTTTTTTTATGCTAAACCGATTTCTCGCAAAAATCATGAATAATTTTTCCGACTATCAAATTGATCTGGAAGAAATTCATCATACTCAGAAACTAGATGCACCCAGTGGCACCGCGATTACTCTGGCAGAAGGTATTTTGGAAAATATAACACGTAAACAAAAATGGGTCAACACCCCAACTGAGAAGGATGAAGTTCTATCTATTATCAGTCAAAGGATTGATGAGGTACCTGGCACTCATTTGATAAAGTATTCTTCCCAAAATGATGAGATTGAAATCAAGCATACGGCACATTCCCGTCATGGTTTTGCATTGGGTGCCGTGATGGCTGCTGAATGGCTGGTGACAAGAGAAGGTTGTTTTGGAATGGAAGACATGTTGAGTTTTCAGCCCTAATTGAGAGATAATTCATCAAACCGAATTTTGATGGCGATTTTAGGTTTCCGCTCAAGATGAGTTCTCCTTGCAGTCTCCTTGCAAAATGAGACAGATTATTTTTTGATCAGTCAAAAAATCACTTTGCATAAGAATCTTTATTGCAGACGATTTATTTCTTAATTCAATAAAGGGCATCCTAAAAGAAAAAATCGCATCTGATGGGATAGGATCAAAAAGAAAGGACCAAATCAATAGACCTGG
>JBGTCB010001044.1:0-2614 GCA_041748995.1 Saprospiraceae bacterium
GGTGTCATGGGAATTGGCCAGGCAACAGGTGATAAGGTTAAAGTTGAAGTGAAGGATGGAGTCACCACGGTAAATGGGGCAAAGGTCCTGGGCACAGTGAAGGCTTCCAACGGTTATGTTCATATAATCGACAGTGTATTATTGCCACCTGACTAGTGGAAAGAAATTTTTCTTTTCTTACAGAAAGGAATCGTACCATAATCTGCCCGTACGTGTGAGATTGTTTATTTTTGAAAAGCAAGATGAAATGTTTAGCAAATCCTGTCAATATGCAATCCGGGCTATCCTTTATCTGGCGACTAATACCTCAGAGGAGCGACGAATGGGAGTAGATGATCTGGCATTAAAACTCAATGTACCAAAACACTTTTTGGCCAAGATTTTACAGCAATTGACAAGAAACCGGTTGATTTCTTCGGTAAAAGGGCGCAATGGTGGCTTTTTTCTGACCGAAGCAAATCGAAAATCTAATTTATTGTCGGTAATAGAGTGCATCGATGGATCACGGGCGTTTCAGGAATGTGTGCTGGGTTTGGCGATCTGTTCAAATGCCAATCCCTGCCCATACCATGGAGCCGTCCGAAAATATCGCGATCAGTTTTTGATGATTGCACAGAATGAGACGATTGATGAATCTGCGGCAAGAATTATAGCTAATGATTTAAAACTAAATAATTAAATACAATGAGAGATATTTTTCTTGGAGCTATATTGGTCACTTTAGTGGCCTGCGGAGGGGCATCCTCTGATCAATCCGGTTCGGAGCAAAGTACTAAGCCTGCTCCCATTACTGCAGCCCCGGATGATGGAAAAGGAATCGGCGAAATCCGCCAGGTTACTTTAAATGATCCTTTGGATCAGGAAATGATCAACCGGGGTAAAGCCATCTATGACATGAAATGCAGTGCTTGTCATCGCATGACTACTCAACGTATCGTCGGACCGGGATTGACCGGGGTCACTGAAAGAAGGGAGCCGGAATGGATCATGAATATGATTACCAACACGGAAGCCATGCTGGATAATGACCCACAAGCTCAGGCCATGTTAGAGGAATGTCTGACCCGTATGCCGAATCAGAATGTCTCGGTAGCTGACGCAAGAGATATTTTAGAGTTTTTCCTGGACCATGATCAAGCCAGATAAAATCAGCATTGGGTGCACATGACGGACCGGACTTTTATAAGGTGGATCCTGATAGCACTGATTTCATTTTTTGTTGCATCCCTGCTGGGAGTTCTCCTGAGATACGCTTTTGTTTGGGAGTTGCCGGAAGGAATACTCTATAAGCATTTGCAGCATGCACATTCGCATGTCGCCATGATGGGGTGGTTGTACAGTGCTCTGTATATTTTAATAGTGCGGTGTTTTGACCTCTCAGGAAAAATCTACGGTTTTTTGTTCTGGTGTACGCAACTGACGGTACTTGGCATGCTGATCAGCTTCCCTATACAGGGCTACGGTCTGTTTTCCATTATTTTTACTTCAGGACATATGATCCTGAGCTATGTTTTTATTTTGCGGGTTTTTCATGATCTGAAATTTAAGTATTCCTACCGCATTCCTTCCGTACTCTTATTAAAATCAGCTCTGCTGCTTCTGTTTATTTCTACATTGGGCACCTGGGCATTGGGGGCCATCATGAATTCGCCCTTAAAAGGAACAGCATGGTATTACGGAGCCATTCAGTTCTTCCTTCATTTTCAGTTTAATGGTTGGTTTGTTTTTTCGATACTGGCAATTTTCTTCCGATTTCTGGAAAATCGGGACATTCATATCCCGTCGGTTGGATTCCGGAGATTTTATTATTTACTGGTTGTATCCTGTATCTTAACCTTTGCACTGGCGGTGACCTGGTCCACCCCCGATAACTTGATTTTTTGGATCAATAGTCTCGGAGTCGTATTGCAGGTGTTCGCTTTGATTGTCTTGTGGTTGTTACTAAAAAAAATCGCCTTCCGATTGAGTGAAAAAATTCAGTCATGGACTTACCTGCTTTGGAAAATAGTCTTTTTTCTGATCTCCCTGAAGATCGTGATTCAGACACTGGTTGCCATTCCCTACCTGGCAGTAGTGAGTTACACTATTCGAAACTTTATCATTGGATTCATTCATTTATTGATGCTGGGGGTGTTGTCTGTTTTCATTATGGGGATGATTCATGAACTACGATCTGTTTCGCACCGGGCTGAAAAGCCTGCGATATATCTATTTTTTGTTGCTTTTCTAAGTACAGAGCTTTTATTATTTATCCAGGGTTTAATGCTGTGGTTTGAGGCAGGCTTTATGCCCCGATATGATGAAATGATTCTTATTGCATCCATACTTTTCCCGGTGGCAATTACCCTTTATATCTATGCTATAAAGAAGTCTGCCGATTTAGAACCGTATAACCTTCCGTAACACTATTTTGTTTATGCTCTAATATCATGGTAAGGCGGATTCTGGTAAAACAATCCGGCTGGAAGTTAATCTTTATGGGGCACCTCTATCAACCTCGTTCGTGGTAAAGACAATTTTCTGTGCGAAAATTTATTCAATAATATGCTTCGCCTTACTTCGTTGATCGTCAGTCAGATAGCTACGGCTATCTTTCTTCCTCCGGCCTTGTCTG
>JBGTCB010001045.1:0-2337 GCA_041748995.1 Saprospiraceae bacterium
TCGTTTCAACCAATCAGGATTTTAAAGGGGCGTTTTCAGCAAGGCACCAAGGTGATTTTACCCCGGAGAATTCTGGTAGTCTTTCAATTCATTGCTTCCATTGCTCTCATCTCATCCACATTTATTATTTACCAGCAGATACAGTTTGTCAAAAACCGTGACATGGGATATAATCCCAATAACCTGATCATGTTCCCCAATAATCCTGCTCTTTCTCAAAATTATCGGGCGCTCAGAGACAACCTTTTACAGACAAATCAGGTAAGCAGTTTAACCCGTACTCACTCGCCGATTACCTCCATATGGTGGAAATCGTCGGCTCCTCAATGGCCCGGAAGACCACCGGAGACAGACATCCTGTTCTCCGGCCTGGCTGCTGATCTGGATTTTGCAAAAACCATGGGAATTGACATTAAAGAAGGCAAGGATTTTCAGGGTGTACCCGCTGATTCTTCTTCGGTGCTTTTGAACGAAGCGGCTATTGCGGCAATGGGGCTGAAAGATCCTATCGGTCAGAAGATTACCTACACAAACAAGGAGTACACCATCATAGGAATAACCGGCAATGTCATCATGGCCTCACCCTTCGAATCGGTAGAGCCTCTGATGATTTATTACCGGGAGGTTCCTACCGGCTATATCAATGTGCGGTTGAAAGATGACGCTCGTCCCCAACTGGCATTACAGGAAATTCAATCCGTTTTTGAAAAATTCGATCCCGGATCACCTATTGACTATCAATTTGTGGATGAGGAATACGGCAAAAAATTTGCTGCTGAAGAACTGATAAATAAAATCATCAATATTTTTGCTGCCATTGCCATATTTATTTGTGGACTGGGATTATCCGGCTTGGTATCTTATATCATTCAAAAACGAATGAAAGAGATTGCCATCCGCAAAGTGATGGGAGCCCGGCCCAAAGATTTATTGATGCTAGTCTCGAAAGAATTTCTAATTCTTGTCTTAGTTGCTGTCCTGGTAGCTGCCCCGGTTACCCATTTAGTAGTCAACAATTGGTTGGCTAATTACGAATATCACGTGTCCGTAAGCTGGTGGATTTTTGCCCTGGTCGGA
Organism: Saprospiraceae bacterium; assembly: GCA_041748995.1. Taxonomy (GTDB): domain Bacteria; phylum Bacteroidota; class Bacteroidia; order Chitinophagales; family Saprospiraceae; genus JABDMH01. Next base: position 1,078 of record JBGTCB010001045.1, read on the forward strand.
GTCAGTATTTTAGTCCTTACCCTGACAATAGTGGGTCTCAATACATTCAGAGCTGCCACAACAAATCCAATAAGATGGATAAGGTCGGAGTAATTCTCATTCTGAAAATGAAATTTGCCAGGTATCAAGAATGTCAAATTACTGATCCTATCGATTAAGCTGTTATAAGACTCAGGTGGATGATGAAGCAGTAAATCTGTTTATGTATGAACGTGGCTGGGTTTATGAAGCTGCGTCCCGTCCTACGTGAACACACGAAATTAAGAAATTGAAACTAAAATTTACACTGCGTTCCCTCATGTCTTATACATTTTGCTGTGCCTCCTTTTTCAGTCGGTTTAGTTAAATTTTAATATTCCCTTTCAAAATAATCCCATACCTCGTCTCCAAGTTTTTCTCCGTATTCGGAATTCGTAAAAAGTACATAGCCCCAGTCCTTCTCCGTATCCATTAAATAAAAGCACGTAAATCCTTCATTATTCCCACCATGAAAATAGGTGTTACTATATAGACTATCTGCCGTAACAAACCCCAAGGTGTAGTACACCCCTATCCCTGTAGATGATGTTGATATTTTTGAATGATGCTCAAACAGCTGGCTATAACTATTTTCAGATAGTAGTTCCTGGTTCATTACCGCAATCATCCATTTGGAAAAGTCCTTAGGCTCAGAAAGTATTGACGCTGGGGCAACAAATTTGCCCTCGCCTTTTTGATACCAGTAGTCATTTTCCCAATCAATCCATTGGCTTTGGTTGTTGTAGGGTTCTGCTTTGTTTTTGCTCGTGTAAGGTGTTGAAATGAATACGGTATGTTCCATACCCAATGGTATTGCAACCTTGTCCTGAAAAATAGTTTCTAAACCATTCCAGTCAGTACCTTCAATATGCTTCAACACCATGGCTAAGTATTGGTATCCTTCTCCGGAATATTCATAATTTGTTCCTGGGTCAAATTTAATTTTAAGTTTTTTGTCATCTTCATTTTCCCTCCAATTCGGGAATCCAGACCGGTGGCTTAGTACCATTCGTCCGGTTATTTTTTTATATCTCTCATCATGTTCAATATCAGGATAAGGCAAATATTCATATAGAGTTTTATCTAGATCTATTTTTCCTTCTTCTACAAATTTCATCACAAAAAAAGAAAATACTGATTTAGACAGTGAAGGCCCTTCAAAAATGGTTTTGTCGGTAACAGGCAATTTTTTTTTCAAGATTTGCGTATCCAAAAGTTTGATGGTAAACTACCTTACTATCA
>JBGTCB010001046.1:0-7178 GCA_041748995.1 Saprospiraceae bacterium
CATGAGCTTTTAACATGGCTTATGGCTAAAGTAGGATTGACATCCCACAGAAACCCCTCATGACCTTTGATGGAACTGAACACCATTTTGTAGGTTTTAAATCGGATCGTTCCGAATTAAGGATGAGGAATTGTCAGTCCTTCGTTCGTATCTGGAGTGAGTGCACAGAAAAGAATTATTGAGCACCTCTATTACCTCTGAGTGAGTAAAAATTTAATAAGAGTGCAAGCCAGACAAGGCTAGAGAAAAAAATAGCCGTAACTATCTGATTAACGCAACGCAGAAAGGCAAGCCTATTATTAAATAATTTTCTTCGAAAATTGCTTACTATGATGAGGTTGATAGAGGTGTTTCTTCTATTGAAAAAGCATCACAATAGCTGCTAACCCTGTCATTATAAGAGCAAACTGGCGGTAAAATGCATCGTTAAATTTACCAACGATAAACACCCCCAGCCAAAATCCAAGAGCAATAAAAGGTGTCATCGATAAATTGAGGGTCAATGTTCGCCAGCTGATGGTCTGCCAAAAAATCAAATGAAGGGGAAATTTAAATATATTAATAATTAGGAAAAACCAGGCTCCGGTACCAATAAACTGATCTTTGGGCAAATGCATCGCTAACAAATAGACCGTCACAATACCACCAGCCAGATTGCCAACCATTGTCGTAAAGCCGGCTCCAATCCCCAATAATGCAGCAAACCACCAAAAATCGGGTACCTGGTTGCTTTTTCTTCTTTCCCACAATACCATGGAGACCACACTTATCATAATGACCGTGGCCATCAACTTCTTAAATGCATTTTCATCCAGATAATCACCAACCCAGGTACCAAGTAAGATACCAGCCAGTGTCCACGGTAAAAGTTTTAGGAGGAAAGGCCATTGTGCATGCCTTGAGTAGTATTTTACAGCCATCAGATCAGCAAGAATCAACATGGGCAATATGACTCCGGTGGAGGGCTTACTCCCGAAAACATAGGCCATGAGCGGTACTGCAAGAACCGAAATACCATGAATTCCCGACTTGGAAAGGCCCCAAAGCACTGAACAAAAGATAACCAGCAGCCAGGTCAGGATATCAAGGTCAAAGGATTGAAAAATCTTGAACAAAGTGGACCGGATTAGATCGGGAAAGATAGGGATAATATTACGTAGCATCAGGGCCAAGCCCGTCTTTATTGCACTTCTGCCTTTTTCACAACAAAACTCTAAAACATGATCCCGGTTAAATTAAAAAAGGCAATGCCGGAACAGCATTGCCTTTGATATCAGATAAATTGGATTTCACATACTTTTAGCGACTTTCTTCGCAGATTTGGTGGCCCACTTACTCATAAGGGCACTTTCCTTTTCAGTCAGCTTCTTTTCCGGCATCTTCTCAACCATCATTTTGGGAGGCATACTGCCTTCGCTAAGCACTTTCGAAATGGCCTTCAGTTTTTCGGCTTGCATACCCCCATCAAGACCGGCAAGATCATCCCACATCAAAGCGGCTTTCGCTTTGTCAGCCTTTCCTTCCGCACTATGACAGCCATAACATTTGTCTTTAATCACCGCATCCACTTTTTTTGAAAACTTGATTGCGGGAGGAGCATCATCAAATGAATACTGAGCATCGAAACCGGTGAATGCCGGCAAAACAAAGGCTGAAATAAGAACAAGGACAAAAAATCCAAGCATTTTTTTCATAATATCAATATTTGAAAAAGGTTTAAAAATCAGTTACAATTAAGACAGGATAAACCTGGTAGATCTTTACAGTAATTCATTTCGGCTTCTTTTGGGATCGTCACCCCCACCCGTTTTTGAAATGTTTGTCATAGGTACGGCTCTGTTTGAGTTATGAAGACCGGCCTTAACAAAAATGACTTTGCAATTATACCACATATCTAATGCGACATCTATTGGCAGAGTGACCTCTAAATGTACAAATTCCTAATCTGGATCCTCAAAAGATTAAGCTTTTTTTTTCGTTTCCAATCAGACCTTAACCCGAAGCACCACAAGGATCCGTAATAGCATGATAATGAGATACTATGAAGAGAGTAGAACCAGAGCAACAAAGGTGATTCTTGCTTTTTAATCAGCAATCCGTTATTTTTATTTCAACAGATGTTGATTTAAAACTTTCCTTGATGCCAATTTATCACCGACTGGGACAAATTCCTCCTAAGCGACATACCCAATTCAGAACACCTTCCGGATCCTTGTACCATGAGCAACTTTTTGGTACCATTGGATTTGATGGCATGTCGTCACTATCCTATCACCTTCATCGCCCCACTATGATCCGGGAATTCCGCACCTCTACCAATGTGATTCCAAAGATTGCAGAAGAGAAAACCATCCGCCCCAGAAAACTAACCGGATTCGATATCACAGCCGAAGATGACTACCTGGTCAGCAGAAAAGTCCTGCTGGTAAACACGGATATCCAAATTGGTCTGGCTGCTCCAAGGAAATCGTTGACGGAGTATTTTTACAAAAATGCCGACGCCGATGAAATACTTTTCATTCATCAGGGTAGTGGCACCCTGATCACTATGCTGGGAAATATCTCATTTGAATATGGAGATTATCTCATTATACCGCGAGGCATGATCTACCAGATCCGGTTTGATTCGCAGGACAATCGACTCTTATATGCCGAATCATTTCATCCTGTCTATACTCCCAAACGATATCGAAACTGGTTTGGGCAAATGCGGGAACAGTCACCTTTCTGTGAACGGGATTACAAGCTACCTCAGAATCTTGAAACCCATGATGAGACAGGAAACTTTACCATCAAAATAAAAAAACAAGGGATTCTGCACGAAGTAATATATAGTAATCATCCATTTGATGTTGTTGGTTGGGATGGATATAATTATCCCTATGGATTTTCAATTTTTGACTTTGAGCCGATCACCGGCCGGATACACCAACCACCACCGGTACATCAGACCTTTGAGACCCCGGCATTTGTTGTTTGCTCCTTTTGTCCGAGAATGTATGATTATCATCCCTTGTCCATTCCGGCGCCGTACAATCATTCGAATATCGATTCAGATGAGATGCTATACTATGTTGATGGAGATTTCATGAGTAGGAATGATATTAAACCCGGCTACATAACTCTGCATCCGGGAGGAATACCACACGGGCCACACCCGGGCACTTATGAAAACAGTATCGGAAAGAGGAGTACGGAAGAACTTGCCGTCATGATAGATACATTTAAACCTTTAATGATCACCGAAGAAGCCAAAAAAATTGATGATGGGATCTATTATCAATCCTGGTTGGATTAGATAAATACGCTAAAAATTGTTGTTTTTTCCCTTCAAGATTTTAGGCATTTTTGGAAGCAACCTTACAGGAGTGCGAAAGTTTGATTGGGTTCGTAAGATCGGGCATTCGGAAAAGAGAAACCCGAAGAGCTTGGTTTTCTTTAGCAAAAGAAAAAATATTTATTGAACAATTGATTAAACCGATTACATGACTTCGTGGAAAAACATTGCTGCAGAATCTGATTTTACTATTTACAATCTCCCATTTGGCATTTTTTCTTCGTCGAGGAGGAATCACCGTGTAGGAGTAGCGATCGGCGATGAGATCCTGGACCTGGCTGCTCTCAATGCAATGGGCCTCCTGGAAGATATTGACATTAGTCCGGAAATTCTGGTGCAAAAAACCTTAAACAGTTTTATAGGTCTGGGTAAAAATATCACCAATGGGGTGCGTAGTTTTATTCAGCACGAATTATGTAGTGAAAGCTCTCCTCTCCGGGACTATCCCAATCTATTTGTAAAGCAGACGAATGCGATCATGCATCTGCCTGTGGAAGTAAAAGATTATACGGATTTTTACTCCAGTAAAGAACATGCTACCAATGTTGGAAAATTATTCAGGGATCCGGAAAATGCCCTTCTTCCTAATTGGCGTCACCTTCCTGTAGCCTACCATGGCCGATCTTCATCGATTGTCGTAAGCGGCACCAATTTTCACCGGCCCAAAGGACAAATGCTGAACCAGAGTAATGAGCCCTTTTTTAGTGAAAGTAAACAATTGGATTTTGAATTGGAAATGGCATTTATAATCGGAAAAGATTCGCTACTGGGAGAGGCTATATCCACCTCGAATGCAGACGACTTTATATTCGGTCTGGTACTTTTTAATGATTGGTCCGCACGTGACATCCAAAAATGGGAATATGCCCCATTGGGTCCTTTCCTTGGAAAGAACTTTGCATCCTCTATCTCACCATGGGTCATTACGCTGGAAGCACTTCAACCTTTTAGAACCAATGGTCCTGTACAGGTACCACCGGTACTACCCTATCTCGATTTTACAGGACCATCCAATTATGATATCGCACTGGAAGTCGGATTGACTCCTGATGGAAAAGAAGAAAACATCATTAGCCGGACAAACTCAAAATACCTTTACTGGAACATGAAACAACAACTGGCTCATCACACCATTAATGGATGCAATGTGCAGATAGGAGATCTATTGGCTTCTGGAACAATCAGCGGACCTGATCGTAGTTCATATGGCTCCCTGTTGGAAATGTCAGCCGGTGGGAAAACACCAGTCAAATTAAAGAAAGGTCAATATCGTACATTTCTCGAAGATTACGATACCTTAGTCTTACGGGCAAAGGCTGAAAGGGACGATATCCGTGTTGGGTTTGGGGAAGTTACCGGACAGGTGTTGCCAGCAAAGTGAAGTGTGAGTGTGAAGTGAAGTGTGGGTGTGGGTGTGAAGTGTGAAAGTGTGAGGGATAAAGGGTAAAAAATGAAGAAATGAAAGTATCAATCTGGTGTTTAATTACAGGCCTTGCTCTAATGATGGGTTGTACATCCTCCGTGGAAGTAGCGGACATTGAACAATGGGATATCTTTGAAATCGAATTACATGGGACTTCTTCCGGAAATCCATTCGAAGAGGTGGAGTTGAATGCTGTCTTCAAAAATACCCAGGGTAACATCACCGTTCCTGGATTTTATGATGGCACTGGAATTTACCGGATTCGGTTTTCTCCTCCCCACCAGGGAGACTGGTCTTATCTGACTGAGAGCAATCAACCGGAGCTTTCTGGTAAAACGGGAAGGTTTTTCTGTATTCCTGCCTCCGGCACTAATCATGGTCCGGTAAAAATTGTAAATACCTTTTATCTCGAGTATGCAGATGGGACACCTTATTATGCAGTTGGAACAACTGCTTATCAATGGACAAGTGTTAAACAAAGCGTACAGGAAAAAACAATTCAAACACTCACTGATGGTCCTTTTAATAAAATCAGGATGTGTGTTTTCCCAAAATCATACATCTATGGTAATGACTCAGAGCCGTGGATGTATCCCTTTAAGAGGGAAGGTGATCAGAATGATTTGTCAAGGCCGAACTACGAGTTCTTTCAAAACCTGGATCGAAGAGTAAAGCAACTTTCAGAATTGAATATTGAAGCCGATGTAATTTTGTTTCATCCTTATGATATCTGGGGTTATTGTCAGATGGGTAGTGAAATGAATGAAAAATACGTGCGCTACATGATTGCCAGACTGTCAGCTTTCCGAAATGTTTGGTGGTCGCTGGCAAATGAATGGGATGTCCCGGAAATTAAGGAGGCAATCGACTGGGAAGGAATCGGAACGCTGCTTCAGAAGGAAGATCCTCACCAGCGATTGCGAGGTATCCACAATTGGTATGGATCGGAAGATCACTTTTATGATCATACACGACCATGGATTACTCATGTCAGCACCCAAACATCCCAGTTTTATAATGCCTTAAAATGGAGGTCGAAATACAATAAACCTCTACTTTTTGATGAGATGCGATATGAAGGTGATGTTCCGAGTGGGTGGGGAAATCTAAATGCCCAGCAGATGGCCAGTTACTTCTGGATGGCAGGTTTAAGTGGTGGATATGGAACCCACGGAGATACCTTTGTCAACAATTCGGATGACTCTACCGAAGTGAGATGGTGGGCTAAAGGTGGGCTTTTGGTGGGTGAGAGCCCGAGCCGGATAAAATATTTTCGGTCAATTATGGAAGAAGCTCCGGTCAAAGAAATGACTCCGGAAATAATTTATTCTGAAGACTCGACAAAGCTGAATAGCAACATCCACATTTTTTCCAAACCAGGAGCTTATTATCTGGCTTATGTCGGGGAAAGTGATCGGAATATTAAAATCAACCTGGAGGGTGATACTGATTACCAAATGGAAGTCATTGACACCTGGAATATGCAGAACATTGAACGGAGATCGGTCAAACCGGGGATCTTTGAATATCAAACTGTAAATCCTTACACCGCTTTGCGATTTACATCATTAATTAATGGAAGTGCAGAATAAACATAAACTACTGGCATCATTTAAAAAGATTAATAGTAAATAGGATCGTGGTATTCCATATCCAATAATCAGTAAAAGAATTATTCAGCACCTCAATCAATTTCAACAGCATGAAGTATCGAGATCTTTTATTGTACCTGGTTATATTTTTTTCATGTTTTACAACGAGCCAGGCCCAAAGTGCCGAGTACTTTGGAGTAAAGACCCTGGTTCCCAACATACCTCCTGCCGGTGAACGAATACGGATGATTATTGTCAGCGATGCAACCAATGAAATCGATGATGTCTGGGCAATAGCCCTGGCTTTGCTGTATCCTGAAAGGTTGCAAATCGAAGGTTTTGTAGGGAGTAACTACGACCATACCCATTCCGGGGTGGGTCCAAACAGTATCGCTGAATCGGTAATTGAGATACATACTATCCTGGAAAAGGCTGGTCTGAAGGGTAAATTTCCGGTATTGTCCGGTGCCCATCCAATGCAATACGAGTTTCATCCCAGTGATGCGGAAGGTGTAGATTTCATTATAGAAAAGGCTTTGACAGCTACACCGGAAAACCCATTATGGATTGTGGGTTTAGGATCTTCGACTGATTTGGCTTCCGCCTATTTGAAAGAACCATCTATTCAGGACCGGGTCATCATGTTCTGGCATGCCCGTACGGAGAATACCTGGCCTCACAGAGCACACAATTATAATATTAAGGGAGACATACATGCGGCAAGAATAATGTTTCACGGCCCTTTTCCCTTACTACTGTTTGATACCGGAACTCATCTGACAGCCGGCACATTGGAGGAAACGGCCCAATATGTGAAACCACATGG
>JBGTCB010001047.1:0-1559 GCA_041748995.1 Saprospiraceae bacterium
AAGGTGGCAGATGCCGATTTAAATGATGATCACACCGCCTGGTCGACCGGATTTGTGATGGGAAACAATGTTTACTACGGATTGGGAGTGAAGTTCCCGGAATTTAGTTTTTCACGAAAATTTTATAAAAGAAGTTTCTCAGGTGCCAGTGCCCTGGAAAACAATGAACCCGCAAATGGATTGTCGGTCTATCCGAATCCTGCAGGGAAAAGGGTATATATCCATTCCAAAGGAGCCATCATCCATAAAATAACGGTATATGATTTAAAGGGACAGATCCTGTTGAGCCGTGAAGGTGAGCACCGGGAGATCGATGTTTCCAAACTCACTCCCGGGGCTTATATCCTTCACCTAATTTCGTCGAAAGGTGTTCTGAGGGAAAAATTAATCATAGCCGGATAATCAATCCAAACCAATTTCAGAGGCACCAATGACAAGTACCTTGGTTTTAGAATGAAATCAGGGAACTCCTATAAATACGGTTGGATGCAGATAGAATTTACCGGCGACAACGCTATGACCTTTATTTTGAAGGAACTGGCCTACCAGAATACAGCAGGCACGCAAATTTTAGCCGGACAGAAATTCGCTGTGGGAATCGGGGAGATGGAGGCAAATGAGCATGACTTCACCCTTTTCCCCAATCCGGTGAAATCCACCCTGCAGATCCAGTCGGATTCAAAACCGGATTTATCCGCCCTTCGAATTTATTCCCTCGATGGCAGATGTGTGAAAGAGGTGATCAAACCCGAACTTCCTTATCAATTGGACATGAGTGAATTTGACAAGGGTGTCTATTTCGTAGAAATGATTCATGGGGAGAGTACAATAAGCCGAAAACGCCTGATAAAAGCCGGGTAGGAATACGGATTACCTTCATCTGGTAAGCACAGCCGGTCCGGGAATTCTGGAACATAACCTTCAAGGGTCCCTCCGGCTGTTTTTTTTGTCCTTTCCTCTAATACTGTTTTGGTACTTAGAAGGAAATTCAGCATTTTGGCCGCATGAAAATATGGATAGCTGTTTGTTTTCTTTTCTTTAGTGTGAAACTGAACGCTCAATATTGGCAGCAACATGTTGATTATGAAATGCATATCGACATTGATGAAGCAAATAACCAGTTTAGCGGGACCCAGGAACTGATTTATACAAACAACTCCCCCCATACACTGACCAAAGTTTATTACCATCTTTATTTTAATGCCTTCCAGCCGAATTCAGAAATGGACGTACGAAGCCGGTCGCTTCCGGACCCAGATAAACGGGTGGGCGACCGCATTCAGTATTTAAAGGAAAACGAAATTGGCTATCACCGGATTGACTGGCTAAAACACGACGCGGTAAAAGCGGAGTACCGGGTACAGGGAACCATACTCGAAGTTTTTTTAAACAAACCCCTGGCTCCGGGTAAAAATACCAGAATTACCATGGGTTTTAATTCTCAGGTACCTCTACAGGTGCGCAGAAGTGGTCGTGACAATGCCGAAGGGATACGCTTTTCCATGACCCAATGGTATCCAAAACTCTGTGAATTTGATGAAGATGGATGGCATACTGAT
>JBGTCB010001048.1:0-4137 GCA_041748995.1 Saprospiraceae bacterium
GCGAGATGTAAACAGCTCTACTCTGCAGGATGAGGATAGTTGCAATCTGGCCCGCTGTGAGAAGCAAAAGGGGCCAACGCATACTCTCGCGAAATCCGGCAAGCAGATTTAATGGTAACAAGAGAAAAATGAAGGAAGAGATCAAAGACTTGTGCCCAAACAAAATCTGAAGGTTGTACAGGGCTTCATTAGAGAATCCCTCTTTTCGAAAAATCACCATCAGCGAATAACCCACCAGTGCCAGGATCAGGGTCGTAAATATCTGACTCACCCTTGAAAGATAACCCCATAACTGCTCTCTGAGTATTTGCCAATTAATGGATACAAAAATGAAGTAAACAGCCAGCACTAAACACCATTTCTGAGCATTCAGGATCGCCTCGGATTGTTCATCTGCCCAGCTAACCGATAAGATGTTGAACAAAACAAAAGCGGACAAAACAGCATCAAACAGGGAGAATCCCGATCGAATTTTCCCGGGTGTGAGGATCAGGTATGAAATGTATATCAGTGCAAGTACGGATACCGCCAGAAAACGACTAAAAAGAAAATAATCGAGCAATTGATTGCTGTAGACGATCACACAGCATGTAAATAATAGAACGATGAACCCTTTTTGCACATTTGACATCACCCGGTTGTCGATATGGCCTGAAAAATACGATGATTTTTTAGACTGGAGGACTAGACACCAGTGCTGCCTTTCCAAAATATCTAACACCATTGATGGCTTCTTTTCACTAATATCAGATACTTCGAAAATGCAGCACTGGTACCGTCTGGGGTTGAGTTGCAGGACCTCCCATTGTGATCAATTTTGATTTTCACCCGAACATAGACAGATTCTGTATCGTTCACTCAGATTAGGATGTTTTTGGAAGGCACCAGTTTGGGTATATGCTTAAGACAAAATCTGGATTGGACATTTTGCCGAACTCAGACTATCCAATAATAATAATTTTCATTACTTTGCAGCAAAACTTTAAAATAGTAGGAGAAATGAAATTGAGATATTCACTATTAGGTCTGTTAATCACCTTTCTTGCCATGACTTCCTGTGTCAGTAAGAAGAAATTTACTGCACTCGAAGAAGAAAAGGCCACTCTTGCCGCTTCACTTGCAAACCTTGAACAAAAGGTTGACATGCTGGAATCCGATAAGAATTCACTGGTGGCTGAAAAAGATGAATTAACCAAGAAGGTAGGAATGGTAGAGAGCCAAATGAAATCTACCGAGGCTCAGGTCGCCGCTGTTAACAAATCAGTAGAAGACAAACAGGCACAAATCAACATGTTGCGCGATGAGATAACCAATGCGTTTTCAGATGTTGAAAAAGCGGTATCTGAAAGTGGTCAACGTATCACTGAATTGGAGGACATGCTTTATCTGGATCTTGAAAATCCAATCAATTTTGCCTCTGGATCTGCCAGTTTAAATAGAGAAGATAACGCAACGTTGGAACAGATGGCAGATATGCTTAAGAAAAGTCCGAATATGAGTCTCATCATCGAAGGTCACACGGATGATCGACCAATTAATACAGCCCGATATCAGGACAACTGGGATCTTTCAGTTGCCAGATCCGTTGCTATAGTAAGGAAATTGATTGCCATGGGAGTCAATCCGAAACAACTCACTGCTGCCGGTAAAGGTGAATACCATCCAAAAGTTAGTGATGATCCAACATCTGCCGCCACCCGAAGTGCAAACCGACGAAGTGAAGTCATCATCGTACCGAAGATTGGTAAACTCTACCAGATGAGCAAAGAAAAAGGTACGTAACGATATTAATCCGTATTTAAAAGTCAGAGCCGCGCAATGTTTATTGCCGGCTCTTTTTTTTGTCCAATCGTTACCCAACTCCCTCTTAGAGCACTTCTACCTCATCATGGAAATAGTGGTGCTCCTTAAAAACTTTTAGTACCTAATTCGAGGTAAGCTTCCCGTTGTGGTGCGAAAATGTCGATGGCGAGACATTCGGTCCTGGCAGTGACCGTGTGTAGGGCATTCGATGGAATATGCACAACATCTCCAGCTATACACTTAACGGTGATACCTTCAACCGTCACATCCATTTCTCCTTCCAATAAATTTAAGACTTGCTCTTCTGAGTGTTTATGGGGAGGTAACACTGCGCCCTGCAAACACTTTACATAAGAAATACTTTGAAGTTGAGTGTGAATGATCTTCGCAATAAATCCGGGATAAAGCTCCTTTTCTTCAATTTGACTCAATGAAATATGTTTCATAAATGATCTGCTTTTCGGTTTGAAACTTCTTTTATTATGAAAAAACCATCATCTCCCTGTGTCTGATAATGGGGCATTAAAATGAGCCCTTCATATTTAGAGTGAATGGCTCCATAGCGATCATGCGCTAAAACCTCATTGGCATGGATAGGGTCGAAATTACGATATCCGGGCTTCATCACAAATTCATCATCGGGGGCAATGTGATGACCATAAAGAAATTCAGCAATCTTTGGCAGATCTATCGAATACTCGATCACCAGTTGGTCATAACGGTTTTCGATATCTTCCGGACTAACAGTTCCGATTGATCGCATAAAATTGATCACTGCAGCTATGGTCCGGTGTACGGACAGAGGATCGTCATGCTGGCCAGCCTCAAAAACCAGTCCGGTAATGTCAGCATCCGTTCTCGCTGTATAATATTTAATCATGGTGCCATTGAGTTTTTCAACCAGCCCCAATATAATCGGAGCATGCATGGTCATGGCAATATCTATACTTTTTTGCTCGGATGTCGGTAGGAGGAAGATCCCCCCTTCTGCAGTTGTTGTATGCAAATCCAAAAGATAAACCCGCTCACCTCCCCATTCCATAATCAAGTCATCAATGGTCTGCTTAACCTTTATCATCTCTCCAAATTCGGCCTCATTTCCCGGATTGTCGAAATTGCGTTGATTCCAAATCCGGTTAAGATCACAATTTACATAACGCTTCCTGATGTTCAATGCCGGAATATTGCCAGCAATTACCACCAACTTGCCATGGAAGACAAAGTCAGGATTGGCAATAGGCTCAGCCTCCAGAACACCTAACAGCAGCTCCATCGCTTTCAGACCCGCCCATTCGTTTCCATGTAAACCAGCAGTACAGATAAACAAAGGTCCCGGTTTGTTCTGGGTATAAGTACCCACCACTCGTTTTAACATAAATACTAAGTTAGACAATCTCACTTTTTCATCCGGAGAAACCTGGAATGGCTGTAGTCACATGGACGAAAATCAGAACAGTTGAGTACTTCAACAGCCTCCTGGCACCGGGAAATCACCCGATTTATCAGCATATTTATACCCTCATACGGCAAATGAGCGTTTGACTGGTTAATAAAGATTCGTTAAATTCATCCCGAGATGTATAAGTTTTTTTTGACCGGGTTCTTTGCTCTAACTGCCAGTTTGCTATCGGCACAGATAATTACTGTATCAGATGAGCTTAATCTGAAGACGGAGTATCTGTATGATATCCTTGGCAAAGTTGGCGATCATATCCTGGTTGTACGGGATGGTGTTAACGAATTTGATGTCCATGCCTATAATGAAAGAATGGGCACTTCCTGGGTTGCTGAAAAGGAACTGGATAGCCGCCGTTCGAGAATCATCAGTATTATACCGCAGCAGGATAAGTTTCATGTCATTTATTCTGATGAATGGCGGGATACTCTGGTCATTAAAGTCCGTGAGTATAATGAAAAAGCCCAGGACACACACACCAATACCATACTCACTGTTAAGAAAGGTCTGATTCGTCCAAAATTCCGGTTTGTGAAGTCAGAAGACAAAAATATCTTTCTGATGACCGAAGTGGAAAATGAAAAAATATTGGGTGCCTTTGCTTACGATCTCAACAACCGGATCCTTTTATGGGAAGCTAATTTTGATTTTGGAAACGTAAACTTCCGGGAAGAATATCGCAAAACGATCCTTTCGGATGATGGTACCATGTACATCCTTTTTGAAAGAGACAATTTCAGGTTTAAAAAGGAAGGGCACACCATGGAGATCTTCCGCTTTGATCAATATAGCAAAACATTCACTCAAACGTCGATACCCCTTCCGGAATTTGTGACCTATGACGCTTTTTTTAAATACGATAACTTCAATAAAAAGCT
>JBGTCB010001049.1:0-2663 GCA_041748995.1 Saprospiraceae bacterium
GGTTGGAAGTACCCTTTGGCAAGAAAAAATTGTATTCGGGTCTTGCAATAAAACTTCACCACAATAAGCCTGCCTACCCCACAAGGATGATACTCTCGGTCATTGATGAAGAACCGGTGATTACCGCAATTCAACTGGATCTATGGCAATGGATGTCCAGCTATTATCTCTGTGACCTTGGTGAAGTAATGTTTGCCGCCATGCCCTCCAAGCTTAAACTTCAGAGCGAAACCAGGATTACACCGGGCAAACTCATTGACGACCACATATTTGAACTCAATGACCAGGAGTATATGGTTGCCGAAGCCGTCTCCATTCAAAAAGAAATTACCATTGACCAGATCCGTTCAATCCTCGATATTAAAACCGTTTACCCCATCATCAGAAAACTCCTGGAATTGGAAGTGATTGAGCTCTATGAAGAACTGGATGATCACTTTAAACCTAAAACCGTCACTGCAATCCGGTTGAGTCCGGCATACCAGGTCGGTGGAGAATATCAAAAAGAGATCTTCGAACTGGTAAAAAATTCAGACCACCAGACCCGGGCTATGCTGGCGATTATCCAGCAATACAAACAACGAAGATATATTACTCAGGCCGACGTAGTAAGACAAGCCGATGTAACGCACAGTGTAATCAGTGCCCTGGAGAAAAAGGGAATTATTGAGCGCTATGAAGAGACCATCAGCCGGTTGCCAGATTTCGCTGATGAGCTCCAAGACATTGATCAGTTGAGTGACGAACAAAAATCGATCATTGATGAAATCAATAAAATTGAAGCAATTGAGAAACCGGTGTTGCTCCATGGAGTTACCGGAAGCGGGAAAACGAGGATCTATGTTGAACTGATTATCGATACATTGGCAAAGGGTAAACAGGTACTGTATCTTTTACCTGAAATAGCACTCACGACCCAGATTGTTCAGCGTCTCATGAAAGTATTGGGGGATCACCTGATGGTATATCATTCCCGGATCAACGATAATGCGCGTGTGGAGGTTTGGCAAAAAGTCCTAGGTCTCCCCAAAGTGGTTCTGGCCGCCCGTTCGGGGATCTTACTTCCTTTTTCTGATCTAGGTCTGATTATTGTCGATGAGGAACACGATCCCAGTTATAAACAGGATGAACCCAATCCGCGCTACCAGGCCCGGGATTCTGCAATCGTACTGGCAGCCCGACATAAAGCTTTGATCGTTTTGGGGAGCGCTACTCCTTCCGTTGAATCCTTTTACAATGCCCATCGGGGGAAGTATCATTATCTAAGTCTGTCAGAACGATTTGGTAAAATAAAAATGCCGGAAATTCTCCTGATTGACATGAAAAAAGGTTCAATAACCGGACACCTCTCAGCGGATCTTGTTGAGGAAATGAAAGTTATGAAGGCCGAGGGTTTTCAAACAATCCTGTTCCAAAATCGCCGTGGGTTTGCTCCCATCCTAATGTGTTCGGTATGTGGTTGGACTGCTGCCTGTAAAAACTGTGATACCAGCCTTACCTATCACCAGTATTCCAGTCAAATGCGTTGCCATCTCTGCAGCTAC
Organism: Saprospiraceae bacterium; assembly: GCA_041748995.1. GTDB lineage: Bacteria > Bacteroidota > Bacteroidia > Chitinophagales > Saprospiraceae > JABDMH01. Next base: position 1,545 of record JBGTCB010001049.1, read on the forward strand.
TACGAGAGTCCCGCTATAGTATGTCCGGCATGTGGAAATCACGAGCTGACCCTCAAAGGTTTTGGTACGGAAATGATTGAAGACGAAGTAAAGATCCTCTTGCCGGACTTTAATGTTGGCCGGATGGATCTGGATACTGCGCGAGGGAAAAAACAGCTGGAAAAGTTAATCTATGAGTTTGAAGTCGGGCAAATAGATGTCTTGATCGGAACCCAGATGATCAGTAAAGGTCTTGATTTTGAAAAAGTCGGTTTGGTTGGCATTATCAGTGCAGATCACTTATTGCATTTTCCCGATTTCCGGGCAGCAGAGCGTGCATTCCAGCTGATGACACAGGTTGCCGGCAGGTCAGGGCGTAAACATCGCCAGGGTCGGGTTCTAATCCAGGCTCTTCATGTTACCCATCCCGTCTTGTCAGAGGTGATTCAGGGCAATTACACAGGATTCTATAACAGAGAGATTGGGGAAAGACGCAGTTTTGGATTTCCTCCCTTCAGCCGGATGATCGTAATCACCACCAAACATGTTCATGCAGCAAAGACCAATACCGCCGCAGAGAATATCAGTCAATATTTGAGACAACGACTGGGAACACGGGTGAGTGCTGCCGTTAAGCCCTCGATCGCAAGAATTCGCAACCGTTACCTTTGTTTAGTAGTTATTAAACTGGAAAAGAAGGCCGCCCTTATTTTACAAACCAAACAATGGATTAGTGAAGCCGTCCTTCTGGCCAGGAAACAAAAGGGGTTTTCAACCCTGCAGGTGAATATAAATGTTGATCCTTAAATGGCCCAGAACCTGACTTTTTAAAATATATCTTTGAGTAATGAAAGAATTGAGGCACGTCAATAAGTATTTTTTGAAATACAAATGGCATCTGATCGCAGGCCTGGTTTTCGTGGCCTTGTCTAATTATTTCAGAGTTCTCCAACCACAGGCTATTCGTCAGGCTCTCGATCTGGTTTATGAAAATATCAGACTCTTCCGCCTGTACCAGGGCTTTCAGGCCCAGGAGTTTATGTTAACCGAAATTAGTCGATCACTTTTTTATTTTGCAATTCTGGTCCTTGTGCTTGCACTGATCATGGGCCTGTTTATGTATTATATGCGACAGACAAT
>JBGTCB010001050.1:0-2778 GCA_041748995.1 Saprospiraceae bacterium
CCAATGTAACCAAAAGAAAACCCTTTGGCACTCACCCGGTCATATTGGTCTGGTGATGATATGACTGGTAAATATGAATTATAAAACACCTTACCCCCATCAAAACCAATGGTTGCCAAAATAAAAAAAGTCAATGCCATACCTACCTCCGGCATTCCTTTAAAAAAAAATAAGCCAACACAGGATATAGAACCGATGGTTGTGAAGATCTTTAGAAAGAAAAGCCGTCTTCCACTGTAATCGGCAATACCCGAGAGGACCGGCAACATCAGAGCGATGAGCAGATAAGCAAATGATATTGAAAAGGCATAAAGTGAACTATTGCTAATCTGGGTGCCAAAGATGTTAATATAGTCATCCGTAATCCGGACATAGTAATTTGGAAAAATAGCAACAGAAATCACCAATGCGTACGATGAATTTGCCCAATCAAAAAAAGCCCAGCCGTTAATGGTCTTTTTATCGTTAATTAAGATGGGCACTATGGTCACAGTTATCTTTGATCAAGATAGCCCAAATATTTTGAATATAATGGTATCTTGTTTTGGCCCGGTAAACGTAATTAAAGTGCAGTTTATGAACACCTTTTGAACAATGCAGAACAAGATCACCGTTAGTAATAAAACCAGATTTATCGTTTAGGTGGCTGTTGAAATATTCAGTTGATGCTACAATCTTTTAAAAAAAATGATCGAACAAGTATCAGCGCTAGTTGGTTATTTCAAAAGCCTCCTGGGAGCCTCACCACAATATTTCCCCATCCATCGTAAATTTTCATGCGTATCCTGATCCTTTCCAGAAATCCGTCTCTCTATTCAACTCAAAGTATAATGAGGGCTTGCTACAGGAGAGGTCATTACGCCCGGGTTGTCGATCATCTCCTTTGTGATTTGCTGGTAGAGAAAGACCACCTGGGTGTTTACTATCAGGGCGTCAAATTGGAGGGTTTTGATGCCGTAATACCACGTGTAGGGAGTTCAGCGACGAGTTATGGTACCAATGTTATGCGGCAATTGGAATTGATGGGCACTTTTACTGTTACAAAAGCCGACTCCATGTTGAAAACCCGGAACAAATGGCTTTGTTACCAGATACTGGCTTCAGAGGGTATTCCGATTCCAAAATCACTCCTGCCCAATTTTGTTCAGCTGGACAATCACTTAATTCGGTCAAATTTTAACGAGCCACTGATTGTCAAGCTATTAGAGAGCACTCATGGTCTTGGAGTCATCTTGTCCGAATCCTATAATAATGCTTCAAGTACAGTTGAAGCTTTTTATAAATTGAGGGAAAGTGCCTTGATTCAGGAGTATGTCCGGGAAGCCCGGGGTTCTGATATTCGGGTGTTGGTAGTTGAGGATAAAGTGGTTGCAACAATGAAACGACAGGCCCGCGATGGTGAGTTTCGATCAAATCTGCATCGTGGAGCTACGGCACAGATAGAAAAGATTACCCCAGAGGAAGAGTCACTGGCCCTTAAGGTCTGCAAGTTGATGGATTTGCAAGTCGCAGGTGTCGATATTTTAAGGTCAAAAGAGGGACCAATGATACTGGAGATTAATTCCTCCCCTGGCCTCGAGGGAATAGAAACGATCACCGGTATTGATGTATCGGGTTTTATTGTCAAATTCATTGAACGTCAGATTCGAAAAAGGGACAAATACCTCCTTAGAAAAGCATAAGACTATGGCTTCAGGTGTCACCATTAATAAAATTTTCATCAAACCGGGTGACTCCCATACCATCAGCCTTCACGTGGGAAAATTACCATCAGGCGCAAAGATTTCCGTAAAAACTCATGTTTTTTGCAGCAAGCATGAGGGTCCAAATGTGTTGCTTCTGGCTGGTTTGCATGGAGATGAGATCAATGGTGTTGAGATACTCAGGCAGTCAATAGCTGGAGGTTTGTTCGACAATCTGTTGAGGGGAAATATCATTGTCATTCCCATTTTAAATATCTATGGATTTGTCAATTTTTCGCGGGTTGTACCAGATGGTAAAGATGTCAATCGAAGTTTTCCCGGTAGCATGACAGGATCACTCGCCTCGCGCATGGCTGCTATTCTTACCAAAAGAGTACTTCCAATCATCGATTTTGGTATTGACTTTCATACTGGTGGAGATAATCGTTTCAATTATCCTCAGATAAGGTATACGAAAACAGATAAAAGATCCAGACAGCTGGCGGAATCTTTCGCCGCTCCTTTTCTAATTGAAAAGGCTCTTCTTCCCAAATCACTTCGTAAAACCGGTAAGGATCTAAAAAAACCTATTATTGTATTTGAAGGTGGAGAAGCACAAAGGTTAGATGGTTTCGTCATTGAAACAGCGGTCAGAGGTTTAAAAAGACTATTAATCAGTGAAGGTCTTATCCAGGGTGAAATCGCTGCTGTACGATATCGGAGATTTAACAAATCCAGTTGGATTCGGGCCCAGCAAGCCGGAATTTTTATTTGGTCAAAGAACTCAGGCCATCAGGTCATCAAGGGAGAGACACTTGGTAGTATTTATGATCCGGGTGGTCGTACGAGAGTTGCCGTTACGGCAACACGTGATGGTTACATTCTGGGGCACAACAATACACCGGTAGTGCACCAGGGTGATGCTTTGTTTCATATTGGTTATAATTTTGGGCACCTCTAAAAAACCCCGTTCAATTGTCAACCGCTTATCTCCTATAAGCTATTCAAAAATAACCTCTCTCTCCCACCCACTTCGTGGTTTCGTCGCTTCGAGATCCGCTGGATCTCGACCGGCTAAACGCCTCGGATCGCTCCT
>JBGTCB010001051.1:0-4818 GCA_041748995.1 Saprospiraceae bacterium
TCCGTCAAGGCTATATAAACTCCGCTACGCTGCGGCCTTGACCGAGAATCATATTGCCTCAAGAAAGCGTTTATGAGCAAAAAAGAAACATTTTAGCAAAATTTCAGTCCTTGAGCTTGGAAAACAACATAGAAGTCAGAAGCGACGAGAACGGCTGAGTTCTTTTTACAGAAAAAGTGATCTGACAAATATCAGCGCAAGTTGGGTATTTCAACAGCCTCTAGATAGCCTTTAACCAGCATCAGGTTGGCAGCACTTTCAATGACCGGAGGATTTGAAAAATTAACAATTTACTTTAGGGATGTTCAGAGTAACATCTAATATTTAAACTGTAGATAGTCACTGCCTTAATTCTCATTGTTTACTGAATGAGGTTGTCTTCCTTCTTAAAAACCAAAATCTCATCGTTATTTCTTGTGATGAGCAGGAGTTTACCCTTCGCCGACATAAGAGACACGGCATCACGCACTTCACCTTTCACATCAATGCCTGATTGTAATGGTGAAACTTCCATGAAGTTCCGGTTTCCTTTGGCCTCAAGTAAGACTCCCCGGCTGGCATCAAGTCTGCCGACCTGGGGTTTAAGCGCATAAAAATTACCCCCCAACCAAATATCAGGAAGGCCATCAGACGTAAAATCGTCGACTACTATGCCAAACACGGGTGATATCTGCGCTGCAGAAGGCAATGCTTCAAGACTAAACTGACCGTTACCATCATTCCAAAGAACAGCACTTGCCAAAGTATTTGCAGAATAATTGATTGATTGATCGCGCAGATTCTGATCAAAAAGTGTCTCGTAGGTTAGCTTCGCAAAATCTTCATACTTCTGAGCTTGTTTTCGCAATATGGGAAGTTGTTTTGTCAGTTCCATTTTAGTGGCAAATGGATATGATAGCTTGTCCATCGGCGCATACCAACTGATAATAAATTCACTCTTATTATTCTGATCAAAATCATTGACAAACATCGTGAGAGGTTGGGCAACTGAAGCCTGAAACTTACTATTGAGACCCCAATTTCCAAGAATCAAATCGATATTGCCATCCTGATCCAGATCAGCCTGATGAACTCTGGTCCACCATCCTTTGCTTTGAGGGACCTTTACATGCCGGGCTAATGTGCCCCCTTCATTATAAAAAATATGGATATCCGACCAATCACCCACAACTACCAGGTCGTCATCCTGGTCATTATCTAAATCAATCCAGGTTGCATCGGTGACCATGCCCACACCGCGCAATTGATCAGGTGTATCTTCTTCCCATTTTCCCTGGTCCCTTTTAAAAATATATGATCTGGGGGGCAGCCCATAATTGCCAGGAATGATCCGACCACCTAAAAAGAGGTCCTGATCACCATCCTGATCCATATCAGTTGAGATTATGACGCCAAAATTACCCACTACCTCAGGTACTTGATTCTGATCAATAGTAAAGACTCCCTTACCATCATTTTCATAATAGCGTAAGACAAAATATTCCGTACCCATCATATATTCATTTCCACCACCACCTAAAATCAAATCCAGATCCCCATCTCCATCATGATCATAAAAAGTCCCGCAGGTAGACTCGAACACCCTGGTTATCTCAAAGACATTTTGTACTTTTCGTCTGAAAGAACCATCGGCCATCTGAAGAAAAAGTTTATCCTCATCATCGTGGGCACCCATCAACAGAAAATCTTCCAAACCATCGCCAGTTACGTCTCCTGTTATGACCCGGGGGCCGTCGGTTGAGAGCATTCTATGCAGCAAAATTTCGTGATCAAAATCATTGTATCTATTCTCGACATGATTTGATCGCCCGGCAATGATCTGGCGGGACACTTCTTTATATGGTGTTTCAGCAGCGTTCAATCGGGGGCTTTCAGCGGTGTCTCTGGCCTCTGAATATATCAGTTTAATAACCTGGTCAACTCCCACATTCTTCAATGTCTGACTCCTTCCAACTGGCCAGATTATTTCCAAACGATCAACCGATTTGTGAGGTCCAAGTCCAAATATTAAGGAGGGCTCAACGCTGCTTTGAAAACCCCGGGTATTATAATTTTGCCAGGTGAGCACCTCGCTGCCAATATATAAATCCACCTGTGCCCCGATGCCAAATTGATTGTTCGGTGGTCCGCTAAATTCCACCTTTAAAAAATGATTACTCGTTTTTTCAGCCTCATTGCGATAAATAAAGGCAGGCATATTGACATTATTAACCACGAGATCAAGATCACCATCATTATCAAGATCGGCATATGCCGCACCATTGCTAAATGATGGAGTGCCCAGTCCGAGTACTTGAGTCTGGTCGTTAAATTTTAAATCCCCCTGATTGACGAAGGCAAAATTTGATAGCGGCTGGCCTGGCATCTGATTAATGACTGATAGAAAATCAACCGGCTCGTTTCTTGCCATCTTAAGATGGATTTGGTTATCATCGAGATAATCACGAAAATCCATATACATCAAATCTTTTTGCAATCCATTGCTAATAAATAGATCTTTTTTGCCATCATTCTGAAAATCAAAAAATAATGCACCCCAACTCCAATCGGTTGCTGAAACTCCGGCAAGCATGGCGACTTCCTTAAATGCCCCAAGACCATCATTAATCTGCATACAATTTTGGGCAATCTGATAGTGGTAATTGGCCCGGTATTTAAGATCTTCCAAATGGTAAGGATCAAAGGCCGACATCGCTTTGAGGCGATAATTATCGGCTGCCAACATATCAGTAGTGATCAAATCCGGATGACCATCATTATTGACATCCGCGATATCTCCACCCATACTTGAGATCGAGCAATAAGCAATACGCTGAGGCAATTCCTCTGAAAAAGTACCGTCTCCTTGATTTATATACAAATAGTCGCGTTCCCAAAAATCATTACTGACATAGATGTCCGGATAAAAATCATGGTTAATGTCGCCAATCACCGTGCCCAGGCCAAACCCAATTCGACTGCTAAATATTCCAGCCTGAAGCGTCACATCAACAAATACATCACCGTCGTTCCTGAATAATTTATCACCACCCAGGTCGTCCGGAATATCTCTCATGCTCTTATATAATTCAATTTTGCTGGGGTCTTTAAAACTATTATTCAGTAAATAGCAATCCAGGTCGCCATCCCCATCATAGTCGAAAAATGCAGCTTGGGTGGAGTATCCCTGGTTGTCAAGTCCATATGCCCCAGCGCGCTCAATAAAGGTTAGATCCCCATTATTGATAAAGAGCTCATTAGCTTTATTATCGCCTTTCAGATCTCCAGAATTACAGACATAAATGTCTAAATAGCCATCACCATTTATATCAGCCATCGTTGCCCCGGTGGACCAACCTTTCGACCCACCGACTTTCGCTTTACTTGTGATATCTTCAAATTGAAAGTTACCCTTGTTTAAATACAGTCTGTTGCCCGACATATTAGCCGTGAAATAAATATCGGGCAAGTCATCATTGTTAATGTCTCCGATGGCTACTCCTCCTCCGTTATAAAAATTACGATAGGTTAGGATATTGAAATCCATTTGGTCATGTACCCGGTTGTTAAATCCAATTCCGGTGGTCAGAGAATCGAGCAATGAAAAATAGGTCTCAGCGGATTGAGCATGATTCGTGACAGGAAGCTTTTTCGGATCATCATAATTACAGCCTGCCAACAAAAGCGTTAGCAGGGCATAGACAGGGGCTGCAACCGTAAGGATGAATCTATGGCAACCGGAGTTTATGTTCATGTTTAATAATTGAGCAATGACCTTCGTTAACCCGAACTTAAGCATTAGCAAAACTAATGGATAATTTGACGATTGAAAATCAATAATATACGCAGGATTCCCTTTACTGACGAGTTCCTAAACGCAACATAGATCAACAACCAATGGTGATTTAATAAGTCGGGGTTTAACCGGGATAATGCATTAGACTTTCTGTTACAAGGCAGAATTGCTGCAAATACGGGCACATCATCGATTTTTGATGCTCATCATGATGGTGACCATGTCTGCGCCCTCAAAAACCTCTGGAGCACCCGTCTTTATTGCACTTCTGCCTTTCACGACAAAACCCTAATACAATATCCCGGTTTAACCATTGGCAAATTACCGGATAAAAGAACGGTGCCGAATGATCAGCACCGTTCTTTCTAATCTAGTGAAGCCCGCTATGCACTGTCAAATGCATATCGGGCTTTTCACAACTCTATTATTTCACATCCCACCACATACGTGTCATCACGTCATCGGGTTGGGTGCTTCCCTCTTTGAAGTTTGGATTGTTAGCTACTTCTGTCCGCGAGTACTCGAGCCTTCTGAAAATTTGGCCGTTGGAAATATTTCCGAGATAGTCCACAGGAGTGAGCTCAGGATAACCCGTTCTGCGCCAGTTGCTATACGCTTCATACCACTGCATAAAGTTGGCTGCCCAGTGCTGTTCACCGATCATTCTTTCTGATCCGTCAAAAGGATTGGCTGCCAGGTAAGCATCAACTTCAGCATCGCTGACTACAAAAGATTCATCAAAAGCAGTCCATTGCTGCATAGCAAGTTTCACACCATGATTATAATGCTCAGTTGCGTTTCCATTATGCCAGCCCTTTACTGCAGCTTCTGCCAGCAAGAATTGACTTTCAGCAGCAGTCATCACGATCCACGGATCATCAACATCAAGCAACATAGGGTTGATACGGGAGAATTCCAATTCGCGATCTACTGGCTCGGTTTGTCCCAGGTACTCCTTCATGGTCTCAGAATCGTAGCCATTTGGCATACCTATCTGGTCAGCCGGATCGGTTAGATAAGGACCGCCCCAAATACCCCGAACC
>JBGTCB010001052.1:0-2207 GCA_041748995.1 Saprospiraceae bacterium
AACAATTCGATCTATGTCTGAAGTAGTCAATCACGCTCAATTGGCCGGAAACTTTATTGCTGACCAGAACCGTACAAATTGGCACAATGAAGCCGTTGCCTATCTGCGCACCAGAAGAGACCAGGGAGTTTCGACTGTAAAGGAATGGGAACAATTACGGCACCTTGCCTCACAAATTAAGGACAATGTTCTATCTAATCTGGATGCATACCTTTTGCAATTTGAAGAGAATGCATTAAAAAATGGAGTTCACGTCCATTGGGCTCCCGATGCTAACGCCCACAATCAGATTGTCAGTCAGATACTGCAAAGACATCAGGTGAAAATGTTGGTGAAGAGCAAGTCAATGCTTACGGAGGAATGCCATTTAAATGAAGCTCTGGAGGGTATAGGAATAGAAGTCGTCGATAGCGACCTGGGTGAAAGGATCATTCAGTTCCGAAATGAAGGTCCCAGCCATATTGTGGCCCCGGCAATCCATATAAGGAAAGAGGAAGTCGGTGAATTATTTCATGAAAAGTTACATACTAAAAAAGGTGCATCGGATCCAAAGTACCTCACTGAAGCGGCCAGAATTCACCTTCGGGAGAAATTTCTGCAGGCTGGTGCAGCCCTTACCGGCGTTAATTTTGCCATAGCTGAAACAGGTGGTGTGGTAGTTTGTACCAATGAAGGCAACGCTGACATGGGTGTCCATCTGGTACCTCTGCAGATACATTGTATGGGAATTGAAAAAATTATTCCCCGCCAACAGGATCTTGGTGTCTTTACCAGGCTGCTTGCCCGCAGTGCTACCGGTCAGCCTATCACCATTTATACTTCACACCATCAACAACCAAAACCCGATGGTGAGATGCACATAATTATTGTGGATAATGGCCGAAGCACCCACCTCGGAAAAGCCGACTTCAGGAATGCCTTGAAATGTATCCGGTGTGGTGCCTGTATCAATACCTGCCCCGTGTATCGTCGCAGTGGTGGCTATAGCTATGGTCATACGGTAGGAGGTCCGATTGGCTCGATACTCACACCGGGTTTTGATCTGAAAAAATATCGGGAGCTACCATTTGCCTCGTCTCTCTGTGGTGCCTGCACCGATGTATGTCCGGTTAAAATTGATATCCATGAACAACTCTATAAATGGCGGCAGGTTGTCTCGGAAGAAAATCTTCTGAATCCCCGGAAAAAATCCGGATTAAGAATAGCTGCCCGGATACTGGCAAGTAGTAAAAAATATGCAATAGTTACCCGATGGCTTCGGGTCGGACTTTCCTTCTTTCCATTTATTTCGAACAGTCCGAAATTAAATCCATGGACCAAAGGACGCAGGATGCCTGAAATGCCCTCTCAGTCCTTTAAATCCTGGTATCAGAAAAATAAACCCGGTAAAAGCACTTTACCATGAATGCACGTGAAGAAATTCTCCTTTCTATTAGAAAGAATAAACCTGACTTTATTGCATTACCCGAAATCCCAGGTTTTGACGATGCTGAATCGGACCTCAGGGAAAAGTTTATTTCTTCAGCAGAATACAGTGGAACAACAATTCTGACTAATCCGGATATACTTTCAACCTGGATAAAAAACCAGTTCCCTGATGCCCGGCAAATAATATCCCTTACCGATGAGGTATCGGGAAACTTTTCCCTGACTCCAAACCAGTTACCATCGGAACTACAGCGTATTGAAGTGACGGTCATTTACTCGTTTCTGGGCGTCGCTGAAAACGGTGCTGTATGGATTTCAGAGAAAGAAATGCAGTGTCGTATCTTACCTTTCATCACGGAACACCTGATCATCTTATTGCATCAATCGGATATTGTGGGAAATATGCATCAGGCATATGGAAAAATTGATTTGAGGGAAACCGGATTTGGTGTATTTGTGGGGGGGCCCAGTAAAACTGCGGACATTGAGCAATCGCTAGTTGTGGGAGCTCAGGGTACCCGAAGTCATACGGTAGTTATCTTATAATGTCCACACTTCCAGGCTAAATCATCTAACTGATCTCCTAATAATCTCCAAGGCCAAACTTGTTGACGTTGAAACCTGTTTAGGCAGTTCTTTCTAAATTTCTGGAACCAGGAAAAAGAGAAACGAGTCGTACATGAGTGAAAAGTACGACTCGTCCAACAAATTATAATCCCATGAACATATCCAAAAACAATATCTTGAACGCTTTATTCTTTAAAGCTTCCCTTATTTCC
>JBGTCB010001053.1:0-18080 GCA_041748995.1 Saprospiraceae bacterium
GCTTTCTTACAAATATATTTACCGGTATTGTTGTGAAGTTTTAATTCTGACGGTATTTTGAAAGTCAATTCGGCAAATTCATGGTCTAGTATTGGTACCCGTACTTCCAATGAGTTTATCATGCTTGCACGGTCAACTTTAGTGAGTATATCATCGACTAACCAGGTACGCATATCAATTTCCTGCATTCTCGAAATAAAATCTTTTGACAATGAGGATTCGAGAATTTTCTTTTTAATGGATTCACCCTTATCTCCATTTAGTTGATGCCAGATGTCAGGTTGATAAGCTCTCTCACGTTCTGTCTCCTGCCATTTACCGAAATAAGCCCCAAAGCTTTCCCTGGGTCTTGACAGATAGTAGGTGATACCACTTCCTTTCATGCTCATAGGCATGAACTGATGAAGAATTTTGATCGGAGTGACCATCAAACCACCGGTATAATGATGAAACTGCTGGACTCTGGCTAGTTTCTTATAATGATCGTAGCCTGCAAAGAGCTCATCACCTCCATCTCCTGACAAAGCCACCGTCACATGCTCCCGGGCAAATTTCGAAACAAAGTACGTTGGAATAGCGGATGAATCTGCAAAAGGTTCGTCATATGAAGAGACCAACATTGGTAAAATATCGATTGACTCGGGCTCAACAATATGTTCGTGATGATCGGTTTTATACAAATCAGCAATTAACCGAGCCTGAGGAAGTTCATTAAACTCTTCTTCAGCAAAGCCTATCGAAAATGTTTTGACAGGCTGAGTCATGATTTCAGACATGAGAGCCACTACACTACTTGAATCAATGCCTCCACTTAAGAACGCACCAAGAGGCACATCACTGATTAATCTCAATTTTACTGCCTCCTTTAATTTTGCAAGAATTCTTTCTTCCCATTCTGCTTCAGGAATCGAATAATCGGGAGCGAATTGAATGTCCCAATATCGTTCGATTTTAGGTTCTTGATTCAGGTGAATCGTTAGAGTATGTGCTGGAGGTAATTTTTTTATTTTTTGGTAGATTGTTTTTTCTCCTGGAGTATATCCAAATGCCATATAATAATCCAGAACCGAGATGTCGATCGGTGGCGCAGGAATTATGGCTAAAATGGTTTTTATTTCAGATCCAAATAAAAATTGATCTTTATCCTGATAGTAGAAAAAAGGCTTGATACCAAACCGGTCTCTTGCACAAAAAAGGGTTTTGTTTTTGCTGTCCCATATAGCAAATGCAAACATGCCCCTTAATTTGGAAACACATTTTGATCCCATTTCTTCATATAAGTGCACTATAGTCTCCGTGTCTGTATTTGTTTTAAATACATGACCTTTCTCCATTAACTCAGACCGCAGTTCCTGAAAATTGTAAATCTCCCCATTAAAAACAATCCAGATAGTACCATCTTCATTAGAGAGGGGTTGGTGACCGTTATGCAGATCAATAATACTTAGCCTTCTGAATCCGAATCCAAGGTTATCGTTGATGTAAAATCCTTCATCATCAGGACCTCGATGCAAAATGGGTCGCACCATTCTCTGAAGATCTGCCTGTTGAATGGTTTTCTCCTTTTCTGATCCTAAAATGCCACATATACCACACATAACTATTGAATTATTTACAATGATGAAATCAAACAATATTTTTCTTCGGTAATCAAAAGCACCTTCTCCCAATTTTGTCGCCAGCTTACCTGCTTGTTTGGGATTTCCGACCTCATCATGGATGGATAGAAGGGATATGGACCACGGCATGATATCAACTCCTGCTCATCAGGGTAGGCTCCATGAGGTGACAAAGCACCAGGAATAGAGGCTTGACGGGACTTCAGAAAGTGGTTTTTAGCAAGATATCTTGCCCGGGCGCGTGAACTGATAGCGCTTTTTGTGTGCATATAGTTCAAAAAAACCCCAATATATAATAACGCTGAAAGCAGGATAAGGTGGCCAATGCTCAGTAACTTTTTAACTCCGGTGGTAGCAAAAGGGATCGGGTTTTGTGTGATTTTTAAACCGATGACAATGACCGAATCCGCAGAAAAGTTTAAGCTTTTAAGAGGATTAGGAATTACCTTGCTGCAGAATTGTAATATTGGGTGAAGGTGGTTGACCAGGCTACTACCGATAGTTAGCGGTTGTGGGATAAGGGATCGAACGGATAGAAAACCGGTTTTATAAGGATTGAAGCATCCACTATCTCCAGTGTTTAGTGTCATGAGTGTTGCAATGTTTAACGTTTTCAAATCATGTCAGACCTGTATCTTGATAGGTTTTCACCTACATCTGCCTAGGGTTCTTCATTTTAAAATTCAGACTAGATCACCACAGATTCTGTCATCAATCAGTATTGGTCATTCGTTACATCCCGGGATAGAATCTTTGCTATCGTGTACTTGGTCCTGCTACATCGAGCATTTTGTCAATCCGTATGGAGCTTACTTCTTGACTTTTTTGGGTTTAAAAACAGCACAATTTCCGTTAAAATCCTAGAATCAGCAAACTTAGAAGGATCTTTCTTTGTTCACAAGACGGAAATGACGTCCATAGCCTCATGGCGGGTATTTTATTGCATTTATTGTTGGCGAGGTAAGAATTCTATAGCGAAAAAACAATTGCGAAAACTATTGCGAACTTACTTTGCTGCTTACTTTGTGCTTATTTAGTATTTCAAGCACCATTATTAGTTTAAAGATAGGTAGATTATGCATTTCCTTCAAGGTCGGTACTATGTGATTTCGGGTCTATTGGTAAGCGCTTTTTTGTTATTCAATTGCAAAAAGGACGTAATCATGGAGCCAAATAAAGTACCACACCTTTTTATGGACTTTGAAAGGTCAACAGAACCTTACCAGTTAATGCCTGAAAGGCCAGCTGATTCATTGGCCAGATCTAATGGATGTCTTCCCGGTATTGCCTGGAATCAATACTACAAATTCAATGTTTGCATTGCTTCAACATGCGAGATATCTGACTTCGCTATCGAAAGATCTGATAAATATGCCCGTGATGGGATTTCAAGTCTGCGTTTTTTTCTAAAACCAACACCTTTCGATAAATGGCCTTTGGGTGAAGCAAGTCACCGGGCAGAGCTCAGCCCCAGTTCATCATCACCATTCAAACGATATCCGGTGCAAAATGAAGAACGCTGGTATGGAATGAGCTTTCTATTTCCCGAAGATTTTGTCTTTGCCCCGGAGCACCTGGAAAGTGATCTGCGATTTAGCATAGCACAGTGGCAACATGGCACCGAAGGGTCCCCCATTTTTGCCCTTGAAGTTTACGGAGATAAGATCGCTGTTGCACGTTCTAAAGGAGAAAGTCATAGCCCTGTATGGATCCCTCCGGAATTTATAACTAAGATCAAAAAAGGTACCTGGATAGATCTGGTAGCCCAGGTCAAATGGCATAAAGAAGAGGGAACTGTCAATGTGTGGGTTAATGGAGAGCATCAATACGAAAATTCGGGAATTCAAACTATTTATGAGAATCTCACTGTAGGAGGAGGTTTTAAGATTGGCTTGTATTATTGGCGCTGGCAGTCCAGAGAAAGTGTCAGCAACACGTTCGAATCCGGGATATTTCATCGGGAGATCTATGTCGATGAAGTCAGAGAATATTTAGGAGGAGATGGGGCCACTGCAGTAACACCAGGCAATAAATTTTAAATCAAAAATTCAGGAATTAATCTGGGTACAATAACCCTGTAAAAATAGGGTTAATTAATTGGCAACAGATGGAAGAGTTTCCTGAATACTCTGCGAGGAACCAACATGGCAAGTCTCGCTACCGAATGGGTTAATCTTGAGTCATCTGCCAGTAATTGCAAGTATTTGTTAGTACCCTCCTGGTCACCATCCATGTACAGATATAAGAAGCCTTTGAGAGTTTGATATTTGAATTCCCGGGGTAAAAAATCGGAAAGGCATTTCCAATAGAAAGGTTCTTCCAGCAAGACTCTGTGCATATTCGTTTTTAATAATCGATTTTTCTTTTTAAAGTTCTGGCTATCGGTGGGGCCATGATCAGTCACATAGAGTCTTAATGCCTGGTGTATATAATACCTATTGGCCCTTTCATTTATCTGAAACCAAAAAGTAGCATCATAAGCCAGTAATCTTTCATTAAACCTTGAATTCTGCAAAAGTTCTGATTTTGTGAGCCCCCAAAATTCGCCCTTGCATAGTTTGATGGTGTCTTCAAAGGTCAAATATTGATCGCTGGTTGGACCTGTGCCCGAAAACTTTCCCGTGGCGGAATCGATGCAATTGCAATTGATGGCACTGATCGTTGGATCAACATCGATCAATACCTGCAGCATGGTTTCTAATGCATTCGGATATGCAATATCATCATCGTCTAAAATGGTGAACCACTCACCACTTATTCTGTCGAGTCCATAATTAGCTCCACCAGAAAAGTGACGATTTTCTTCCAATCTGTATAAACGGATTAAATTATGATATGCCGGTTTATTATATCCCTGCAAGATTAATGGTGTGTCATCAGTTGAGCCATTGTCTACTATGATAATTTCAAAGTTCTTGTAAGTTTGATTTAATAGGCTATCAATTGATTTTTTTATCATGTGGCTTCGATTATACGTAGTCATCACGATACTCACTTTACCTTTTTCAAATTTCGAGGATTCATCATTATCTTGTTCTCTTTGATTTTTAGGCGGCTCTAATTTGGTAAGGTTTGAAGTTGCGATCTTGTCGTATACCTCGAATAATCTCTTGATAATTGATTGACGTTCATGACGGGCAAGAGCTCTTTGCCTGGCATTTTTTGCCATTTTCTCTCCAAGGTCACTGTGATTCAGAATAGTTAAGATTGCACCGGCCATGGCATATGGATCTCCATTCTGTACTAAAAAACCCTCATCAGGATCCCTGAGCATACTCGGTATACCTCCAACATTAGTGCTCACGATGGGTAAGCCGAGTAGCATGGCTTCACATAGACTATTTGGACTATTATCGATATGGGACGGATGTACAAAAACATCTGCATGAAGCAATTCATTAATAATATCATCGGAAGGCATTAATCCCAAAATTTTAAAGTTAGGGTTCTTTTGCAATCCGGTAATTTTTCGGCAAACTCTTTCGTAATGGCTGTTTTTCGGCACACCGATGATTCTCCATTCGATAGGCCTTTTTTGCACTTTTTCAAGGAGCTGAAAGGTCTCCATCGCTGTTTCTAATCCCTTGTACAGATTATCCCGGAAAGTGGAGACCAATATATATTTGGACCGGTCATTCCTTGGTTGCCAACTGAATTTGTAAAATGAGTCACGCATCACCTCTTCACAGTGAAAATATTCCGCCTGAGGTGCCATAGTACTTACTAATCTCCTGTCCCAATCTGTTCGGCCAATAAAGTTTTGAGCAGTTTTAAAATATTCCTTTTCTCTCCTGGTAAACTTCTTGTTTGAGAAGTAGGCATGTAGATCGGAACGAGCTAAAAGGAAATCTTTAGGAGATTCAGATAAAATGGATTGCCACATGGATATTCCGGCATACCATTTTCTTTGATACACTGTAAGATTGCCTTGAAACCAGATGACGTGAGGGGTTTTGATGTGTTGTAAGATTTGGGGAAAAGGTGTTTCCGTACCAAAGAAATTAATCACATCGGGCTTAAAGCGGTTTACAACCTCCAGATAGTCACTGATTCCCGACCTGGGTTCGGGTAAGCAGAAAAATTGTCTGAATAAGTTTGCAAGTTTACCAATGGGTCTTCTGGGCAATGCATAATATTGACTGGAGGATCCTTCAAAAGTAAAATGCTTTACCTGCTTGTCACCTTTCCAGATAAAAGCTAAAGCCAGTTCAATATCTGTATTCTGATGTACCAATGCTTCCATTGCTTCGATCCAGCTGGTACCCACATTGTAACTACCATCGAGTGTGCCCCTGCTCAACGAAGGTGATGTCGTAAACCATAAAACCCTCATAGGTGCTTTTATTTTGCTCCCTAATCTTCTTTCGCTGTCGTACTTCTCTATAATCTTCACTGATTCCATATACCTGAAGCCTTCTTATGAATAAGTTTATTAAACTGAATTGGCCCTAATAGGGGTCCGAAACCAATACAGATAGTACTGGCCAGAATGATACCCGCAGAACCAAGCTGAAGATTCTTCGCGAAGAATATTGAAAGGGGAATATTAATCAAAGCACCAACTATGGATACGATTATTTGCAATCTTACTTTGCCAACGCCATTGATATACATTACAAATATATTACCCCAGGCTAGCGTTAATACATACAAAAACATGGAGGCGGAAAGCAGAAATGGTACGGGAATTTCTGGGACCCATAGTTTATAAAACCACTTCGAAACTACCAGCATAAAAATCCCTACAAACAACAGGGCAACCCAGACCATTTTCAATTTTTTATTCGTTTCCAGGATCCATTTTAAATCTCCCTTGGCTTGAGCATCAGTATAAGCGGACCAAAAAGGCACACTTATGAGGCTGAAGATACTGGTTATTAAACCAAAATATTTGAAAGCCACCTGATATGAAGGCACTTCTTCTGGTCCAAAAATTTGTACAATGATCAGATTGTCTGTTGAAAAAATGACTAACCCGGTGATGCCTACCAGAAAGAATTTAAAACCCAGTGAACTCAACGAAGCAAAATGTGAACTCTTAATATACCGGAGAGACGGAGCAATTTTGCGATAACGGGTAGTGAAAAAATAAAAATTGCAGAACGCAAGAACAATTACCGGTGCTACACCCATGGCAATGGCTAATGCCAGCAAAGAACCATTGCTGACCTTGATAAGGATCAATATAATCACCAGGGAAATCAGATTGGCCATCAAATCAAAAAATCCCACATATGCCGGACGTTGATCCGCAAGGAAAATGGAATCAATCAACTTGAGAACAAAACTGATGCAGAAAAATGCAAAAGTAACCAGTGCCACCAGCCCCAATGTGTTAATGGTTTCCACTTCTACATTGAGAATCCAATTCCAGTTAATATAGGGATTTATGACCAGGAACAGGAGTAAAAGAGCTCCAGAGATACCGGCAATCAATGCATATGTAGAGCTAACCAGGGATTTTGCTTCTTCCAGATCATCACGTGCAAGCGCCTCCGCCAGCTTATTCCGCAGACCATAACCTAATCCAATATCAAAAAGACTAAACCAGGTAATTACTGATGCCAATGTGAGCCAGATGCCATAAAGTTCTTTGTTGAGGAGATCGAGAGTCATGGGCACTAACAGAAATCCGATAACCATACCGAAGCCTCTTATCAGAAATGAAGCTGCAATATGTTTCTTGATGTTAAGTGATCTGGGGTGCCCCTCCTTAAAAAAGTAAACTAACTGGGTGTAATATTTTGACAGGAAAGTTGATTTCATCTCGGTTTCAGGGTCTGGTATCTATTTGTTCAGGACTATTGTTTCGTGATGGATTCGGTTGTCATACTGCATGCTTTTGGCAATGGACGTACTTGATTCTACCTGATTGCTGAGATATCGGGAAAAAATCATGGCTAAGAGGATTCCATGATAAAATACACTAAGTTCAACGAGAGTGAAATTTGCAAGAACAAATGCAAGCAAAGCAAAAAAACTTCCCCAATAATTGCTGGTTATTGCTAATTGATATAAGTATCTGAGTAAGGAAATAATAAAAACAATGTAGATGATACCACCAACAAGTCCGTAATAATAAAAAAGCTTTAACCAACCTACATGAATCTGAGAGGTCTTTCCCTGGATAAGCATAAGCATTTTAGGAGTATCTACACCACCGGTTCCAAAAATCGGCTGATCATAGAATACCTTGTTAAAAACCTCAAAAGCATATACACGAGTACTGGCAGAACTATCCAATAGTCGATTTTTAAAAAACTGGTTGAAATCGACTCCAAGAAAGTTTGCTGTCAGTGCTACGGTAGCTAAAATGATAGCCAGTGTAAAAATTAATTGCAGGCTATAAAATATGCGATTGCTTTTTCCAAGAATTCGTTGGTAAAAAATAACTATAAAATTGAGCATGATCCATCTTGAACTCGATAAAATACTGATTAATCCTGCAGATATAATGAGAAAATATCCCTTAATTTTTGGAAGTGTTCTGATTCCAAGAAGTATACTAAAGATGGCCAATGCATCAAGTCCCACACTAATTCCGCTGATCCAGGAATAAATTGAATATCGGTACCCTTCTTTTACCGGTCTGACATCATCGATATAAAAAGGACCAAGATTTTGAAGATATTGTTCATATTGTTCGAATGAACTATAACCATTTAACCAACCACCATTTCTAAAGAAGAGAGGGTTATCGATTTGAATGATGGAGACTGCTGCTGCAGCTATAAGGATCCAGAAAAGGACCTGTAGGGAAGTGTCAAGAGCTTTTCTATCAAAACGAGTATTTTCTATGATCAGCAAAGTCACTGTAGCCCTTAGAAAGCCATCGCGGTATAAATAGGTAATGAGTCCCGTCTCAATAACCACATCAGAAATAAAGATCTTACTAATAAAGAGATAAAGGGTAAAAAGACCAAGAAGTAAGAGGTATCCAGGCAAACGAAGATTCTCATTGTTTCTGAATTTAGTGATGAGAAGTTCCGCACCCAAGCCATATATAACGAGGCCCGAAAGGTAATCTGGATCCGAGTGGAGAAAACTAACAACCATATATCCATACAACGGATATAGACAAAGCATTAAAAGAATGATTCTGCCCCTTAGAATCTCCATGTGATAGGTTACCGACTATGGTTATTTAGTTTGATTTGCTTGGTTCGATTTTAGTCGTGGATCCGTCTATCCCATTTTCCGTCGCGGGTTTCACTTCCTGATCAATCGAGGAATCATAAGCGAAGTATCCATGCTTCAGTTTTTTACCGGGTACACCATTTAACACCAGATACAAATTTTCTACATTTCCTTTTTCCTTAAATTTCTGAATCTCATTCAGGTATGATTTTTTGGAAAAATTTTGTCGCATGACAAATAGATGGATATCCGCAAGATGGAACAAAAGTAAATAATCTGAGACCAAGCCAATTGCCGGACAATCGATGATGATATGATCGTATTCATCTTTTAATCCGATAATCATAAATTCAAATTTTGGATTTTGTAAATACCTATGAGGATTTGTACTGGCCGCTGTAGTCGTGATATAGTCCAGTTTGCGATATTTCTGATGGGTTTGAATAATCTGTTCGGTGCTGTCTATCCAGCCATTTAAGTAGGTGCTTAGGTTTTTGTTTGGATTAACACCCATGTGCCGGGATAATGACGGATTTCTGAAATCGGCATCAATAAGAAGTACACTGTTACCCGCAGATGCCATCGTCAAAGCTAAATTTGCTGCAACAAAAGACTTACCCTCGCCCGGGACGGAAGAAGTGACTGCAATGACTTTCTTCCAATAGTTTGGTAAAAAAAACTTGATGTTTGCATGAAGATCGCGAATAGATTCCTTAGTTTGCCAATGCTCAGCAATAAGTGAATTTTTCTTTTTAATAGTTTTATCGGTGGCAATTTGCGCCAAAACCGGTATCATCGATTCATTTTCTATCATTTCAATTCCGTCAATACCTCCATCTCCTTCACCACTGGCATAGACAAAGATGCTTGGTAAGATCAAGCCAAATAGAAATGACAAGATTAAAATAAGTTCTTTAGGAGGGAATTTTGCCGTATTGCCAACCATTCGGGCGTGATTGATAATCTTAATATCTGGTACATTTTCCGCTTGTGCTATTTCGGTCTGGGCTAATTCCTGACTCAGATAATTGTAAAGATTTTCAAATAACTTGGTCTTGCGCTGATAATTGATGAGGTTTTTCTCCTGTGTTGGTAATAAGTTAATGGTTCTTTCTACCTGGGTTTTTCGACTTGCAAGATCGTTAAGTGTTAACGTCGTAGAGGCGACGAGACTTGTCAGGTTTTTTTCCAGAGAGCTGCGGGCATTCTCTATTTGAAATTCTATAATTTGAACATCCTGGCTTTTAGGACCGCTTAAGAATTTAACTCTCGAAAATTCGGAATTGAGTCTTTTAAGCTCTAGAAGATTCTCATTTAGTAACGGATCATCGATTCCCACTACAGAAGGCGCTACGATTTGATTTAAACCGATGCTATCTTTAACATATTCGAGCAAAGACTGATAGTATTTTTTATTTAAATGGATCTGTCCTTCTCTGGATTCCATTTCCTGATATTCAGCAAGTGCACTTGCACCGGTTTGGGTAAGATTTACTGCATCCGAATTTTTCCTGAATAGTTCAAGCATGCGTTCTGCATGCGTTAGTGAATCTATAACAGCTGAAAGTTGATTTTCAATGAAGGAAACCCGGTTGCTGGCTAAGTGCCTTCGCTCCAGCAGCTTATTATTAATGTAGTTCTCAGTAAGCTGATCAAGAAAATCTATTTCTTTATTGAGTACCTCACCCTCCGTGGTCAGGCTAATTATACTGGCCTGGACGTCTGTTTGATTCACAGACATTTTATTTTGATATTCCCGTACCAAATCATCTGCATCATGGGAAATGAAATAAAGATCTTTACCCTCATAGCCAGCAGCTATCGAGGGATCCGGATTTTGATGAACTCTAATATTATACAGATCGGTTTCGGCAACTTCATCAAAACGGTGTTCCTTTGAAAACAATAGAGGCTCTTCTATAATTTCATGCTTACCGGTGGTTCCATTGCGGACTTCGTATTTGTTGACATCGAGGGAAATTCGATAGATTTCATCGGACAGAACCTGAAAATAGACAGGTGTATTTAGTATCTGATTACCTTTTTCGATGAGTTCAACTGAGAAAGGATAATCCTTATAGTGCTCTCGGTGGATAAGATGCTCTTTTGAATGGTAAGAGACCTCGAAATGAAGGTCTTCAATGGTCTTTTTAACGATATCTACTGATTTAATGATGTTCATTTCATTGAAGAGGTTTTTTTCGGGATCAAATAGCGCTTTGCTCCCTTCCATATATGAACCTTCTCCAACTGTCCTACCACCTTTTATATCAACCAGCAGTGTTGTATCAACTTCAAATACCGGTGGCACCCACTTTATATAAACGACAGCTAACGAAGTGAAAAATAGAAGACTTAGAATGTAAAGGAACTTGTACTTCCATGCTTTTTTGAAAAAGTCTCTGAGATTAAACTCCGAGCTATTTTGCCGGTCAACTAACTTGGTCTTCATGGTCGAAAAGATATTATTTAGGTAATTGGTGTATTAAATGATGAAAGAGGGATAAAGATTGGTCCTGCCAACATAATGGAGAGTAGAAAATATATCAACTGTCCTGGCATATAGTGATTATTATTTAATTTTTATTGAGATTTAGAAAAATATTGGCAAGTAAAGCCGCAGTTGAAATCACTGAAAGCACGATGCCCACTGATTGGGATCCCACATCAAATGCCTTAGCTTTGATCGGTTCAATATAAATCAGGTCATTTGGCTGGATGAAGTAGTATTCCGTACCAAGAAAGTCTGGTTTATTCAGATCAAGCATTATAGTTTTTGTTTCACTTCCAATTCGACGGATAAGCTTTACTTTCTTTCGATTACTAAAATCGGTAAAATCACCTGCCATGCTGATGGCTTCAAGAATCGTGGTTTGATTATTAAAGAAATAGTGTACTCCCGGACTTTCTACTTCGCCGAGAACAGTAATCCTGAGGTTAGCCAATTTTACACTTGTAGAAGCAAATTTCAGGTAAGGTGTATATGCTGAATCCAGCTTTGATTTTAATTCAATGGTATTTAGTCCAGCTACCTTAAATCTATCCAGGAGAGGCAATTCCAGATAGCCCTCATAATCCACTTCATAGCTATTGTAATATATGTCACTTGGTCCGAATTCACGATTGGCATTGTTCTGAGTCCGGGAAGCAAACTCTTTTTGCAGGTACTCGGATGTGCTACCTTCAAAAGCATTGATATTAATTACAAGCAGGTCTGAAGGTTGAATGACGAACATCTTTGGTATATTGAGATTCCCCTCCATGATCGGAATATTCAGACCTCTTTCGATCTCAGGATCTGACCCATTAAGGGATATCAACTCTTTATGTGAAACACAAGACTGTGCAAATACGAGCCAGATACCTACAAACAAGATATGCGGTGCCTTAAGTTCCAATTGTGTCATTGAATTCTACTTTATTAGTTAATTCACCAGTTCTTGGAGCACCAGTATGGTCCGGTAAGAGATTGGGTTGCTACTACGGAGTGTTTCTCTTACTTTCGAGGGTCAAAAGTACATATTGATTTACATAATTCCAACTATTCCAACTATTTACGAGCGGATGTTCAGCAAATTAACGTTATCAATGGTGAAAATCCAACATGTTCTCCTCGGAGAATTTGCTTTGATATGCAGTTTTATTAACAACCGAATAGAGACTGGTTCTGCTATATGCATCTGTACATCTGCCAGATAAATATATTCGTAAAATATTATGTTATACAGGTGCTTCATGCTGGGTTTTCACAGGATTTCATTCCAGTATTCCTGTAAGAAAACAGTGGAATTATGAAAATCGCTAAGGAGGTCACACATCCACATGTCCTAAAGAAAGTGAAATGAGAATAAAAAAATTTTCCGGGTCGATGGCCTGATTTTTGTTGGCTGCAGGACTTAGATCACATGTACTATGAAGATACTAATCACAGGTAACATGGGTTATGTTGGACCAGGAGTGGTCAAGGAACTTCGAAAACAACTTCCCGGGTCAAGGATATATGGATATGATATTGGCTATTTTGCTGGTAATCTGACAACAGATTCCGTTCTACCCGAAATCCTGCTGGATGCCCAATATTTTGGCGACGTCCGTTCTTTTCCGGAGAAGCTTCTCGAAGGGATTGATGTGGTGATTAGTCTGGCTGCAATCTCAAACGATCCGATTGGTAATTTGTATGAAATTCCGACAATGCAGATCAACTATGAAGCTAATCTCCGGATTGCTGAGATGGCAAAAAGGCAAGGCGTAACCAGATTTGTTTTTGCCTCAAGCTGCAGCGTCTACGGTGCTGCTGAAGATGAGCCCCGACGGGAAGATTCGAAACTCAATCCCTTAACCGCCTATGCTAAGTCAAAGATTCTTTCAGAACAGGCTTTACAATCAATTGCTTCAGAGCATTTCCAGGTTACCTGTCTGCGATTTGCTACTGCATGCGGTATGAGTGACCGACTGCGGCTGGATCTGGTGCTAAATGACTTTGTTGCTGGTGCTACCACCGCCAGATTGATCAATATCTTAAGTGATGGTTCGCCATGGCGGCCCTTAATTCATGTGAGGGATATGGCCAGGGCTATACACTGGGCTTCACAACGCACTGTTGAATCCGGCACAGTTTTTTTAACGGTTAATACGGGTAGTAATCGATGGAACTATCAGGTAAGAGACCTTGCATTGGCAGTAGAAAGACTAGTCCCTCAGGTTCGAGTCAACATTAACAAGGACGCCCCTCCCGATAAGCGATCATACCGGGTGAATTTCGATTTATTTGAACATTTGGCACCTGATTTCCAGCCGGAGTATTCTTTACTGGATACGGTCTCAGATTTAAGCAGAGGCCTTGAAAGGATTCAATTTTCGGATGCTGATTTCAGAGAAGGGAACTTAATGCGTTTGAATACAATTAGAGAATTACGCCAAAGGGAAATCCTCACAGCTGATTTACAAGTAAATCAATGAAATTTAAAACTACTGAAATCGAAGGATTGTACACCATTGAGTTAGAACCTTTTCAGGATGAACGGGGTTCCTTTTCCAGGATATTTTGCCGGCATGAATTTGGAACGGCAAATCTGAAATTTGATTTTGTTCAGACAAATCATTCCGTTACTAAGCATAGAGGAACCATCAGAGGCCTGCATTACCAACTGCCACCCTATATGGAGATTAAGGTGATTCGTTGCGTTCGGGGTGCGATTTTTGATGTGGCAGTTGACCTGCGAAAAAACTCACCTACTTTTTTGAGCTATTTTGGTGTGGAACTGAGTGAGGTTAATAATCAGATGATTTATATTCCTCAGGGATTTGCCCATGGTTTTCAAACACTTGAAGATCATTCTGCCCTGATTTATCAACATTCTTCTTACTATCGCCCAGGATCGGAAAGAGGGTTGAAATATAACGATCCTTCAATAGGGATACAATGGCCTATGCTGGTAAGCACGATTTCTGAGAAAGACCAGAACTATATTTTTGTAAATGATTCCTTTGAGGGTATCGACGTTTTATAAAATCATTAATACTAAGCGCTTGTCCTCTCCATTACTCGATAATACAATAAAGATAACACGCCAGGCAAGTCTTTGCCGGTTTTGCAGTGAACCCCTTGAAGTTTCAGTGGCTGATCTGGGGATGTCACCTCTTTGTCAGAAGCACGTCAAGCCCTCGGAAAAACAGGAAATGGAGAGGTTCTATCCCCTTCATGCCTATATCTGTACAAATTGCTGGCTTATGCAACTTGAAGAGTTTGCCACACCGAATGAGATATTTGCAGAAGACTACGCTTATTTTTCATCCTATTCTGAAAGTTGGCTTGAACATGCGAAAACATATAGTGAAGTCATAATTGATCGCTTTGGCGTCAATAGTCATAAACTGGTAGTAGAAATTGCCAGTAATGATGGCTACTTGCTCCAGTGGTTTCAAAAGAAGGGAATTCCGGTCTTAGGGGTAGAGCCTTCCGGCAATGTGGCAAATGCCGCCAGAAATAAGGGAATACCAACCGAATCAATTTTTTATGGTCGTCAGACCGCCCTGGAATTGTCAATGCGATTTGGTCATGCAGACCTACTGATAGGAAACAATGTTTTGGCTCATGTACCTGATATCAATGATTTTGTCGGGGGAATGAAGATAATGTTGAAACAGGGAGGTATCATTACTATGGAATTTCCTCACCTGCAGAAACTTATTGAAGAAAATCAATTTGATACTATTTACCACGAGCATTTTTCGTACCTCTCTTTTTCAGCAGTAGACCGGATTTTCAAATATCACGGATTAACACTTTTTGATGTTGATGAATTATCTACCCATGGAGGATCGATACGTATTTATGCCAGACATTCGGAAGATACGGGATTTCCAATATGCTCCAAAGCCAATGAGCTGTTAAAACGGGAAAGAGATCTTGGTATGGAAACACTAGATTATTATAGCGACTTTGAGGAGAAGGTTAAAGAGACAAAACGAAAATTGTTACTATTTTTAATTAATGAAAAGCGGGCAGGAAAGTCGATTGTGGGATATGGTGCGCCCGGTAAAGGAAATACTTTATTGAATTATTGTGGAATCAGGACAGACTTTATTGACTATACAGTTGACCGGAGTCCATATAAACAGGGTAATTATTTACCTGGTAGCCGGATACCAATCTACGCTCCTGAGAGAATTAGAGAAACAAAGCCGGATTTTGTCCTGATTCTTCCATGGAATCTTAAAGCAGAGATCATTGGGCAAATGGATTATATAAGGGAGTGGGGTGGTCAGTTTGTTATCCCGATTCCTGAGGTTATGGTTCTTTGAGAATTTGAATAATAAATGCCTTTAAATCTCTTTTCCAGAGGTACCGGGTATTAGAAAACTTCGATACACATAAAACTATGAAAGTTGTATTATTTTGTGGAGGTCAGGGAACACGTCTGCGGGAATATTCCGAAACCATTCCTAAACCGATGATCAAAGTTGGTTATCGGCCTATCCTTTGGAATGTAATGCGCTATTATGCCCATTTTGGAATAAAGGACTTTATTCTGGCTTTGGGTTATAAGGGTGATATGATTAAAGATTATTTCGTTAATTATAACGAAACCATTTCGAATGATTTTGTGTATTCACGGGGAGGAAAGGAAATCGAATTACTTGGTTCAGATATTGAGGATTGGCGGATTACTTTTGTCGATACAGGAGTCCATTCAAATGTGGGAATGCGCTTAATGCAAGTCAGACAATTTCTGGAAGGAGAGGAATTTTTTTTAGCCAATTATGCAGACGGACTGACCGATATGGATTTGTCGATAATGATTGATCGTCATATGGCAAATACACAGTCGGTTGCTAGCTTCATGCTTTACCGGCCAACAGCTACTTTTCACGTAGTTCAGGCAGAGGCAAGCGGTATGGTCAACTCAATCAGCCCAATTTCCCGCTCCAATCTCTGGTACAATACCGGTTATTTTATCTTCCGACCTGAGATGTTCGATTACATTAATTATGGAGAAGAGCTGGTAGAGCAACCTTTTCAGAGACTGATCAGCGAAAAAAGACTACATGCATATCATCACGATGGTTTTTGGCAGGCAATGGATACATTTAAGGATAAAATGTTCCTCGATGAGATGCAGGCAAAAGGAGAAACTCACTGGGAGGTATGGAAAAATAGTAACCAGATGTTAAATCCCTCTTTATGATATCGTTTATTCCCGAGAAACTGAGTAAAGGTAAGCTCGATATCCTTTGTATGGGTGCACACTGTGATGATATTGAGATCGGTTGTGGAGCTACGCTTTTAAAGTGGATCCGACAGGCACGCATTAATAGCATTGTATGGGTGGTTTTCAGCTCAGAGGGAAGAAGAAAGGAGGAAGCAATCTTAAGTGCTAACAAGTATCTTGAAACCGTGAGCTATAAGGAAATTATTATCCTGGGTTACCGGGATGCTTTCCTTCATTTTTCAGCCCTGGAAGTAAAGGAGGAGTTTGAAAGACTAAAGTCCAAAATAGATCCCGACATTGTTTTCACCCATTACCGTGATGACAGGCATCAGGATCACCGATTATTATCCGATTTGGCCTGGAATACTTTTAGGGATCATCTCATTTTGGAGTATGAGATTCCAAAGTATGATGGGGATCTTGGTGTGCCCAATACTTTCGTAAGTGTCGACAAGAAAGAAGTAGATGATAAAATCTTAGGATTGCTCCAGTGTTTTGCCAGTCAGGCAGGTAAGCATTGGTTTGATGAAGAAACTTTTAGATCACTAATGCGAATACGAGGCCTGGAATGCAACAGTCCTACTCGTTATGCCGAGTCTTTCCATTTGAGAAAATGCCTGCTTTAAATATGACGAGAAAAATCCGGATAGAAGAGAATGACCTATCGAAATCCAATGTCCTTAAAAATAGATTTCATTCAGTAATACCTGGAGGAGGTCACACATATGCTAAAGGCGATGATCAATTTCCAGAACACTACCTACCAATTATTGAAAAGGGGAAAGGTTGTTTTGTCTGGGATGTAGACGGGAATCGGTATATCGAATATGGTATGGGCTTGCGTTCTGTGACCCTG
The DNA here is from genome assembly GCA_041748995.1 of Saprospiraceae bacterium. Lineage (GTDB taxonomy): Bacteria > Bacteroidota > Bacteroidia > Chitinophagales > Saprospiraceae > JABDMH01. The sequence goes on from JBGTCB010001053.1 coordinate 17,325, forward strand.
GGCCATTCTTACAAACCGGTTGTGGAAGCTGCTCATCGTCAAATGAAGCGGGGTGCCAATTTTACCCGTCCGGCCTTGATTGAGCTTGAAGCAGCTGAGTCTTTCCTGGAGATTGTACCTGGTGCAGAGATGGTCAAATTTGCGAAAAACGGGTCGGATGCCACCACTGCTGCCCTGAAGTTAGCCAGAGCTTACACTGGTCGTGATATGGTAGCCATATGTCAGGACCATCCATTTTTTTCAATTGATGATTGGTTTATTGGTTCTACCTCGATAAACTATGGTATTCCTGATGTCATCCAACAAATGACAGTAACTTTTAAGTACAATGACCTGCAGAGTCTTCAGGATCTTTTTGATGCCTATCCGGATCAAATTTCCTGTATTTTTTTAGAACCGGAAAAGAATGATAGTCCCTTGGACAATTATTTGGAGAAAGCACAAAAATTGTGTCATCGACATGGAGCATTATTTATTCTTGACGAAATGATCACCGGTTTTCGCTGGCATCTTGGGGGAGCTCAGACTCAGTATAATGTAATTCCTGACCTATCAACATTTGGTAAAGCCATGGGTAATGGATTTGCAATATCCGCTCTTGCTGGGAAAAGGGAAATTATGGAATTAGGTGGACTATACCATAGAAAAGAGCGAGTCTTCTTATTGTCGACTACTCATGGAGCAGAGACTCATGCCCTGGCTGCTTTCCTGGCCGTGGTTAAAACATATAAAGCTTACAACATCGTTGATTTTCTC
>JBGTCB010001054.1:0-2882 GCA_041748995.1 Saprospiraceae bacterium
CCATAAATATCTAAACACCATAAGCAGGTCTTTTTCGCCATCTTCATCATCAAAAGCCTCACGCAGCTATGGCTATGCTCGGTTTTGCTTCTTCAATATGCCAAAAAATACCAAGCTTCTTCTGTAAACATACTTATGGGACACTACACTAGCCGTAAATAAAGATATTTTTAAGCATTGGTAAAAAAGATCAAATTTGGCAGGACATTCTGATTCCTTAATACACTGAGTATATGAAAAGCATTACGAATGACAATTCTCTTCTAGAGGATATAAAGCACGGAGGCATGAAAAGACAACAGGCAATCGCTACGATCTACGGGGACAAACAACTGAAAAATCAGGTGATTGGATTCGTCAGAAACAACAGCGGTAGTAGCGAGGAGGGGGTGGATATCTTTCATGAGGGGATCATAGCCCTGGATGACAACGTGCGAAAAGATAAATACCGGGGAGATGGCAATATTAAAGGTTACCTGTATTCGATCTGCCGGTTTCTCTGGTTGAATAAAATAAAGAAAAATAAAAGGATCACCTACACAGAAGATAGTACCAAACTTGATCAGGTGTCAATTGATACACCCGAGTCTCTTTCTTTGGAGGACGAACAGAAACAAATACTAAACCGACTCCTGGCAATGCTAGGAGAAAAGTGTCAGCAAATACTTGAACTCTGGAAACTGTCTTACAGCATGGAGGAAATTGCTGAAAAAGTGGGCCTTGACAATGCAGGCATAGCCAGAAGGCAACGTTACAATTGTTATCAGAAATTACTGTCAATTGTCGATCAGGAGCCGGAATTAAAAAATGTATTAAAAAATAACTAAAATGAATCAGCAGGATAATATCGATTTAATTGAGCAATACCTCAATAATGAGCTGTCGGAATCCGAGCGGAATGAGCTGGAGACTCTCCTGGAAACCGATGAAGTATTGGCCAATGAATTTGACCGACGGCAATCTGCCCATCAGATGATCGATTTTCTGATCAGTGAAAATCTTCGTAGCCAGTTGAAAAATTTGGAAGCAGAAGAACACAAAGTGGTCAGTCTCGTATCGAGAAGTCGCAGAATGTACGCACTGGCAATTGCTGCCTCTGTGGTCATCCTGATTGGTGCATTCTTTTTTCTGATACCCTCAGGTCAAAACCTCTCCGGTCAACAGCTGGCGATGGAATACTATGAATCACCTGCTTTCACATTAAGGAGCAGCGATGATCAGATCATAGAAGCGAATCTTTCAGCTGGCCTACAGGCTCTTAATAGCCAAAATTACGATGAGGCCAGAGAGGTTCTCGAAGAAATTTCCTCTGAAAATGATTATTACATTATGGCCAGATATTATCTTGGTCATGCGAATTTTCTGACAGACAATTATACCGAAGCCGGGAACAATTTCTCGGAAGTTGTAAATAGTGGCGATATACGATTCCTGGAAAATGCAGAATGGTATGAACTGTTAAGCTGCCTTGGACAAAATAACACTTGTGAAGACCTGCTGAACAGAATCCTAGGCAACGAAAACCATTTGCACCAATCAAAGGCGCTTTTGATAAAAAACGAGCAAACCAAATAAAAAAACCTCAAAATATACTATTATGAAACGAATTCATTTTTTGAAAATATGGATCCTGATTTTATCAGGAAGTTATATCAACCTTATCGCACAGGATTTTGATAAGTTTAAAGATGATGCCGGTGTCGAAGAATTCAACATCATTAACTTCGAAAATAATCTAAACTACGTGCGTGGTGTCATGACTGAACGCAATAGCCAACAGCAGGCAATGGTCGCAAAACAGTTCAATCAGCTGGACAAAACACTGCACGGATTCTTGCAGACAGAATTTATGTTGAAATTCCGTCAATTAAAAATCGAAGCAGAAAGTCTTGCTTCGACTTTTAAAGCCCAGGCCAATCATATACCGCCACAGGATGTAGCCAGGGTCAAACTTGCCTATATAAAAATTGCAGATCAATTCAATCTACAGCTCACAGAGATTCGAAGAGATTTCCTTGATAAAAAGAAAATGAAGATGATCCGGTTTAATAAGGAGGTTTACGCCAACTCACTGCAGTACCGGCTAAGAGAACTCAAAGATATCTACTCGCACGACTTTGAGCGAGTGGTAGCCGAAATTACCGGTAGTGATGAATATTCGGCAATACCCCTGGCTGCCATATTGAGCCTCATTAAACTGGCACAGGATTTTACTGAATATCTGATCAATGCTAATTACGAAGCCAGGAGAGTCAAAGAAGAGCACCTCAACCAATACCTTGTCGAACCTTACCGTTTCAGAGACTGGGTCGAAATAGAAATGATTGAAGGCGATATCTATAATAACTTCAATAACGAAAATAACATGAATAGTGATTACCTTCAGGAAGATTCAAACGAAGAAGTGACTCCTTTTGAAGAAGAGGAACCGGTAAGTCTGAAACCTAAAACCAAAAAGAAACAATGAATTTCCCTGGCTCGGGTACAGTATTCGGACAGTTTAGGGATATTTGTTACTGTGCGGGCCGGTTTTTCAAGAAATAGAAGACCAAAAGACAATGAAAAAATCATTCCTATACCAATTGATTTTACCGGCTCTTTTGCTGCAGGTTTCCGGTAAAGCCCAGGTACTCGATGCAATTGATATTCATCTGACTTTACGGGAGAAAGTGGGTAATGAAATACAAACGTTACCAAATACCAAACTGCAGATTTCGGATATTGGTGAGATCGTCACCGATCAGAAAGGCCAGTTTTCTTTCACCTATCCGGTCCGTAATGAGGTCGATCCGGCTATTGCAATCTCCTTAATTTCGGAAAAGCACAAAATGCTGAAACCTCTGGATGGATCTCTGGAATTAGACCCCACCCGGGAAGAAATG
>JBGTCB010001055.1:0-3854 GCA_041748995.1 Saprospiraceae bacterium
GGCCCGCATGTTACATGGAAAAGATGAAGAAATGGACCTGTACATCTACCGGACCGAATATTGATAGCCATTAGACATTCATGAATTGTTAGTGATCATTTCTAAACTGAACATTTGTTCACTTACAGCTCCTTTAAGAACATATTAGATGAATCTTGTTGACATAATAGGTAATACACCTCTGATCAGACTCCGGAACATACCAACTAATCCCGAAGTTGAGATTTTTGCTAAGCTGGAAGGTCAGAATCCGGGTGGTTCGGTAAAGGACAGAGCAGCTTACGGAATGATCCATGGAGCTTTACAAAGAGGCGAAATCGATAAACATAGCAAACTGGTGGAAGCTACCAGTGGTAACACCGGTATTGCCCTGGCAATGATAGCCCGGTTGCTGGGCCTCAATATGACATTGATCATGCCGGATAATGCTACCAGTGAAAGAGTACTATCCATGAAGGCCTATGGTGCGGAAGTGATATTGACTCCATCAGTAAAAACCATTGAATATTCCCGTGAACTGGCGGATGAAATGGTAGAAAATGAGGGTTATTTTTCACTTAATCAATTTGGAAATCCGGATAATTATGGCATACATTTTCAAACTACCGGTCCTGAAATCTGGCGCGACACGAATGGCCAGATTACTCATTTTGTCTCAGCTATGGGCACCACAGGCACCATTATGGGGGTATCCCGATATCTCAAGGAGCAAAATCAGCAAGTTCAAATAGTGGGTACTCAACCAACCGAGGGCTCAAACATTCCGGGTATCAGACGCTGGTCACCCGAATTTTTGCCTAAGATTTTTGAGCCTTCCCGAGTGGACCGCGTTTTTGATGTAAGTACGGAACAAGCAACTGAAATGACCCGGAGACTCGCCCTGGAAGAAAGTATTTTTGCCGGCATGAGTAGTGGTGGAGCTCTAAGTGCTGCTTATCGTTTGTCACAGGAGTTGGAAAAGGGTCTGGTCGTTTTTATTGTATGCGACCGCGGTGACCGATATTTGAGTTCGGATCTCTTTCTCTAGATCTCAACTAGGAGTTGAAATATTCAGGCGGAAATGATCCGGCAAGATACAGTACAGATCATCTTCTGTACCAGTTGTTTGCCGCAGCTGAAAAGTTCTACCGATTACTGTACCTGGCTGGGAAGATTCAACAACTCCCAACTTTTTTGCGGCGCACTGCAAGCAGGGCGAATTTCCAGTAAGCATCGTTAATTCAGGTATCGAGTATATGATGCTCCTTGCCAATTGGTACAAAAAAGAAGCAGAAACCAATAGGTTGGTTTTTACCAAATTGGCGACAGGATTGCGGGCGATTTTCTCATCATATCAAAAGTTAATTCTTATCCACCGTTATTTTATCCATTTCGACATCCTTCACCACCAGGTCTCCCCCCGATTCCAATTTAAAGATCATGGATTCTGCTGTTTGCCCTATTATCTTAAGTCCATGAATGGAAAGTTGATCCTGAATGCTCATTAATACCTCGGTATTTGCCGAGTTGGCATTACTCAGGGTAATATTATTTGAAAAATTGGCAAAAAATATGAGGTTCTTATCGATCGTTATTACCGGCAAATCCAGGCTAATGGTTTGGTTAAAAACCGAAGCATCAAACTTTATCGTATCTCCTTCCACTGCACAGGTAATGGCTTCACGCAATGTACCGGCACCTGAATTTTGAGTCGAGGTGACAAGTAAGGAGCAGCCGAAATCTGCACTTTTGACGCAAATATCAAAACTTGTCGTTTGTAAACCCGGATTAAAGGAGGCTACCCGGATATAATACGTGGTCCCTGGGGTCAATCCGTTCACTTCAAAACTGGTCGTTGGTCCAGGAGTCCCCGCCCTATGACAAGTGATTTCAGTCAGATCAATACAAGCACCGCTACTCACCTGGATATCTAAATCTTGGGTTGATCCACTAATATTACTCAGGTCGATCACTTGCGACACTTCGGCTGCTTCGAAGGAAAACCATACATCATCATCAAAATCTCCTCCACTGACACAGGTTGAAGTACTGCCTGAAGCCGTAGCTCCCAATAAAGTCCCCGAGGTGGTGGAGCTACAACTGGTGCCGGTCGACACGGTGATATCCAACGCAGAGGCACATTCGTCATTAAAAGGGGGATCTGGGATGGTGTCTTTGACACAGATGTCGAAAGTCGTTGTTTGAAGGCCAGCGGAAAAGGAAGCTACCCGGATATAATAGGTATTGGCAGGAACAAGACCATTCACTTCAAAACTTACTAAATCTGCAGGAGTCGGGGGTCTATGACAAGCAATCTCTGTTTGGGCACCACAATTGCCGGTCAGGATCTGAAATTCAAGATCCTGGGTGCTGCCCTCAATCGAGCTTAATTCGATCACCTGGGAGATTTTCGATGCCACAAAACGATACCAGACGTCATTGTTAAAGCCACCACTGGAGGGACAATCGGTAACCAGTGACGCAGTGGCTCCTAACAAGGTGCCACTTACACTGGTTGAGCAGCTTTGACCAGTTGACACCGAAATGATATCAGCGGCTGCACATTCGTCATTGAGAGGGATAGCCACATAGGAGTGAACACAAATGTCAAATGTCGTTGTTTGGCTCCCCGTCTCATAGGAGGCGATTCGTACGAAATACGGATTGCCTATCGTTAAACCAGTCAAATTGAGTGATTCATCCGGCTCATCATGACAAAGTATTTGAGTTAAAGAACCACAAGCTCCAGAGAAAACTTCGTAAATCAAATCAGTGGATGATCCAACAATATTGCTGACTTCAATGGTACTTCCGGTTTCCTGGGCCGTAAAAGAAAACCATACATCGTCATCAAAAGGCGCAATATCATTAAAGGTGCAGGTCTGAGGAATTAAAGAGCTGGTAGCCCCTAGCAAAGTGCCAGCAACACTGGTGCTGCAGTTAATCTCCATGGATACTGGAAGAGCAGTCGCCATCGTGCACACATCATTGGAAGGGGGAAGATTTTGAGGAGACCGGATGCATACATCAAAAGTCGAATTTTGAACCAGGTCACTGAAAGAAGCAACCCTTAAGTAATACGTATTTGTAACTGTCAAACCACCCACTGTAAAAGCGATCGATGACGCCGGAGTAGGATTACTATAGCATGCTAATTCTGTCAAAGATCCACATACACCTTCAAGTACCTGATAATCCAGATCGGTAGTAGATCCGGTGATATTTGAAATCGATATCTCATGGGCCGTTTCAGTGGCTACGAACGAAAACCAAACATCATCATTAAAATTACCGGAGAACGGACAACTACTATTGACTCCAGAGTCGCCAGCACCCTCAAGGGTACCCGAGACCGTTGATGTACAGCTGCTACCGGAAGAAACCGTTACGTCCGAAGCATTGGCACATTCATCATTCGCAGGAGGAGGAGAAACAGATCTAACACACACATCAAAGGTCGTTGTTTGACCGGCTTCGGTGGTATACGAAGCAATTCTGAGAAAATATGATTGACCTGGCGATAGATTCTCCACTACAAATCCTTCATTGGGATCGTCATGGCACGCCACCTGTGTCGTAGCTTCGCAGGTGCCGGCCAGGACCTGAAAAATCAGGTCATTTGTCGAACCCATGATATTGGAAATCTCGATAAAATGGCTCGATTGCACCGCTGTAAAAGTATACCAAACATCATCATTGAACGCCTCCAACTCACAAGATTCTGATTGCAGGGACCGGGTTGCATCAAGTAAGATCCCCGGAGAAGTGGTGGTGCATGAAATTCCGTTATTGACCGACAACACGATCGCATTCATACACTCGTCATTTGCAGGAGAGTTAATAATGACCGGACTACTGCCAAAGGTGAGTGTAAA
>JBGTCB010001056.1:0-3285 GCA_041748995.1 Saprospiraceae bacterium
CATTATTGATGTCAAGATTAAGGATATTCAATTGCCGGAAAATATGCGACGTATGATGGCTAACCAAGCTGAAGCAGAGCGCTCAAGACGAGCCCGGGTCATCCTGGCGTTAGCGGAAGAGCAAGCGGCCACTAAACTGATGGAGGCAGGAAAAATAATTGACCAGTCGCCATCAGCGATCAAGCTAAGATTGTATCAAACCCTGGCGAACATTGCTTCGGAGAAGAATTCGACAATTCTATTTCCTTTCCCGGAAGAAGTATTGCCGCGACCTCGCGAAAAGCAAAATGGCGTGATGGATAGTGAACACCTTCGAGATCTGCACTCTTAGCAGGATTCGCCAATGATTTTATAAGACTCTGAGGGCAATTTTCAAATTGAATGAGATTCCAGTTTTCATTGGGTGTTTGTGACTTGATCGGACCTCTTGCTGCATTTCGAAGGTTCTGATATTAGTGACGAGCTTATTTTCGTTGGATCAAATCTGGGATGCTGACCGGACTGCGTGCTGACCGAAGCGTCAGTAGAAGCGAAACCGAACATAGTACTCATTACGTCAGGCTCGAAGAGGTGTCCTGGATATTTTGGAAATGCAGCATTAGTTCCTGAGACATCGGACGGCAAGCCCCACACTTTTATTGGATTTGAATCTGGCCACATTACTGCTGCTGTAACTTAATTGACGGGACCAGGCTTTGTCGATGACATCTGTGGAACTCCACCAATGACCATCGTAGCCGAGATTGACAAATGAATCATTGAGATTACGAAAGCTACCCGGAAGAGCGGTAAAGCCACTTTCATTCGTTGCTCCCTCATTCGGACTTTGCCAGTGGGCCGTGCCGGCTTCTTTCATTTTACCTCCAGCCACCGTACTTTGAATGCCCTCCACAGTTGATACATCTGCAGGATCGAGATAATCGATCAGGGTGGTCCACTCGGCGTCAGTCGGTACACGCCAACCAGTGGGGCACAGCTTTCCGGAGGCCACAGTATACCAATTATATAATTTACCATAGGGCACTTCATAGGTACTGTCATTATCATACCACCACCAGTTCGCTGGAGTTTCCAATACTGTCGAATCATCATGGATCCTTGGTATTTCTACCCCGTCCCTATATCGGGTGGTACGCAGATTTTCCGCCATCCATTCCTGATCTCCTATGGTCACTGTCCGGTATTCATTGCTGTCAATATCCATTATAATGGATGTGATCTTAAATGAGGTAAAGGACACCCAAGTAACCCCGTTCCATCCTTCAAAATCAAGGCCAGTCCAGCGGATCGTACCAGGCTCAGGAGTGGGATTTTCTGATTCACCGATTTGAATGGTCCCTTCAACCTCAAGACCTGCCTGGTTATAGGCCACGGTGCCGCTGAGAAAGAGGGTCATTATGATATGTAGTAATTTCTGCATCTCATTTGTTTTTATTGATTTTATTGCTCTGGGGTTAATCTGCTGTTTTTAGCGATAATGGAAGTAAAAAATTTGTCACGGGGTTTGTTTAATCTCTCAGGCAGCGGACCGGAAGTCCCTGGTGCTTTGCATTCGTGCTTCTGATCGCATCACCATACCAATAACCTAATTGCCGTATCCATGCGTCATTGCCATTGTCGGTAGAACTCCACCAATAGGCGTAACTGCCTTTGCCATCAAAGGTATCTTCAGGATCAAAGCCGCCTCCCGGGAGTCCGGTGAAACCGCTTTCATTAGTGGCACCTGTATTTGGACTCCTCCAGTGGATAGTACCCGCTTCTTTCATTTTGCCTCCAGCCACGGTACTTTGAGTGCCTTCACTATCTGAATTCACCGCTGCCGGGTCTAGATAATCTATCAGCGCGGTCCATTCCGCGTCAGTGGGCACGTGCCAACCCGAGGGACAGACACCCCTGGTATCATTAATGGCATACCAGTTATATAGTTTACCATAGGGTAAATCATCTGTATTTATGGTATCATACCAGCACCATGCTCCATAGTTTGCATTGAGCCAGCTAGTCGGATCATTGATCATCGGAATTTCCGATCCGTCCGTAAACCGGCTGGTACGTAGGTTTTCGGCCATCCATTCCTGATTCCCGATGGTGACAGTCCTGTAATCATTGCCATCCGAATCGGTAATAATGGAGCTGAGCTGCAGGGAACCAAACCGGACCCAGGCCAACCCATTCCATCCTTCAAAATTAAGGCCGGTCCACCGTACTGTACCCGGCTCAGGATTAGGATTTCCGGAGTCACCGATTTGTAATGATCCCTCGACCTGTAGTTCAGCCTGACCGGAGAGAAGGTTGCTTAGAAATAGAAATGGTAGTAGAATAAGTACCCTTGTTTTCATCTTTATCTGGTTTTGATTTTTCAGATGCCTCAAATTTCTGATATGCAATGCCTGCAGCCCAGGTAAATGAGTAAATGATACCTGCGATTGTGTGAACGTTTAACCTTGAAGTGTTTAGCTAGACTCTGCTATCAATGATTGGCCTTGCCCATAAGGCAAAATCTGTTTTATATCCTGTTTGTTTTGGAGCAGATATGTTGGTAGCAACCCCTTGATCTGTGTGTCAAAAACAAACCACCATTGGTTGAAGATCAGCTTTCCTAATATCCTCTCCGTCCTCCCGATTAGTTTTCCAGGAGTTTCTTCAACTCGATCACATCCAGATAGGGCTCCAGGCAATGGACACTCTTAAAGCTCCGAATGTCCTCAATACTGTTCAATTCCTGATCATAATAGACTTCTACATAAAAATCCTCAAGGGCATAAAGATTGACACTTCCTGTTTCGGTCTTTCTGGACATAAGGTAGGTAGCTTGATTCCAGACAGCATCTACTTTCTCATTCACGTTGAGTGCTATGAATTCATATAGACCCATGTCATAATATGTAGCAGAAATCAGGCCAGAAAATGTTTCATAAATCCTGGATCTGAGTATTAAAATTTTGGGAAGGATAAAAAGAGAGTCCGAAAACACCAATACCTGAGCTAGTTGCCAATTGCACCAGATAGCTCCGTAGGAGCAAAATCTTTGAAAGAAAAAACATATCATCCGGTGCAGTTTTAGCTCCAACGGATCGACACTATTCGTACCATTTAGAAATTGGTTTCGCCCCGATGGGGCTGGTGGTGGTTTTTTCTTCAAATACTGCAAAGCTTTCGTCGTTACGGGAATCCAACCTAATCGGTCTCCATGGCATCCCTCGTCAACTACATCTGAAAATCAACGAATTACCAGTTTCGACAGAGCCGGAAGTGAGTTTCGAAATGTGCCAAGTCTCTGCCCGA